>BEIP01000143.1 GCA_002898955.1 bacterium HR39
CAAGACTTACGAGGGCAAGAAGGTCAGGCCCGTCCTCTACGTCGGCACCGCACTTGGCCACGGCCGCTACATAGCCGCGCAGGACGAGAGCGGCAACCTCGTGCTGGACCGTGACGGCAAGCCCATCCCCTACAGCGACATCTGAGGGGGCGGAGAGGGGCGCGGCCGCGGGGCCGCGCTTTCCGCATCCGGAAACCGGGTCCGCGGCGGCCGACCTCGCGCGCCGCGCGGACCTCCCCTTCGAGCGCTGGAAGCTCGTCTTCCGGGCGGTCGACGTCGTCCGCTTGCCGGCCTTCGCGGCTTCGGCCTGGCGGGGCGGCTTCGGTCACGAGCTGCTGCGCCTGTGCTGCGTGCAGCGCTTCTCGCCCTGCGAGGGCTGCGCGCTGGTGCGCACGTGCGTCTACACCACCCTGTTCGAGGCGCGGCACCGATCCCGCGGTGCCGGTGCGCGGCCGCACCGACCGGGCGCCCCAGCCCTGTGTGCTGGATCCGCGCACGCCCACGCCCGTCGATCTCGCACCCGGCGAGAGGTTCGAGCTGCACGTCGTGCTGGTCGGGCGCGCCCGTAGCTTCGCCGCCTACGCGCTGCGGGCGCTTTCCGAGGCGGCGGCGCACGGCATCGGTCCGGGACGCGGCCGTCTCGCCCTCGAGACCTTCGAGCGGCTGCGGCCGGATCCCGCCCCGTGGACGGCACCGCCGCCGCTCGTGGAGGTCGTGCTGGAGACGCCCCTGCGGCTGGTCCACGAGGGGCGGCTCGTGCGCCCGGAGCATCTCTCGGCCCCCGTCTTCGCACGGGCGCTCGTGCGCCGGCTGATCCTGCTGCGCGCCTTCCACGGCGACGGCCTGCCGGAGGTGGACTGGAGCGGCCTCGCGCGGGCCTGCGGGCTGCTGCGGATCGTCGAGGCGCGGACGGGCTGGCGGGAGCTGCGACGCCACTCCGCCCGGCAGCGGCGGGAGGTCCGGATGGGCGGCGTCAGCGGGCGGTTCGTGCCGGACGTCGCGGAACTGCCCGGCTTCGCCGATCTCCTGGCCTTCGCCCGCCCGCTCCACCTGGGCAAGGGCACCACGCTCGGGCCGGGGCGCTACCGTGTGGCGCCGCGGTCCTCGGGCTCCAGCGGTTCGTAGGTGAAGGGCGAGGTCCTGCGGTAGAGCCAGGGATACTGGCGCACCATCACCTCCACCCGCGTCACGTGCCAGGCGAGCAGGCCGATGGCCGTCTGCACCGCCCAGGAGATCAGGAAGCCGGGCAGGTACAGGAGCTCGCCGTCGAACAGCGCGTAGACGAGGAAGCGGTCGGCGAGGGCGAGGCCGAGAGCCGCCAGGGCCACGTGCGAGGCCGGCTTCCAGTTGCGGGCCACGGCCCGCCCGGCGAGCGCGCTCGCCCCGCCCACGAGGATCACCGTGAGGCCGACGAACACCGGCCAGCTCGAGCCGATCCACGCCTCCATGCGCCTTCCTCCTCAGCGGCCGCCTTCGAGATAGGCGGCGCGCACCTCGGGATTGGCCAGCAGCTCCCTGCCGGTCCCCTCCAGCACCACCTCGCCGGTGGCGAGCACGTAGCCGCGGTGCGCGATGCGCAGCGCCTGATAGGCGTTCTGCTCGACCAAGAGGATGGTGAGCCCGCGGGTGCGGTTGATCTCGACGATGGCGCGGAAGATCTGCTGGACGAGATTGGGCGCGAGACCGAGCGACGGTTCGTCCAGCAGCAGCAGCTTGGGCCGCGCCATCAGCGCCCGGCCGATGCACAGCATCTGCTGCTCGCCGCCCGAGAGCGTGCCGCCGCGCTGGTGCAGGCGCTCGCGCAGGCGCGGGAACAGGGCGAAGACCTGCTCCACGTCCTTCTCGAAGTCCTTCTCGCCGTTGACGGTGGCGCCCATGCGCAGGTTCTCGAGCACCGTCATGCGGGGGAAGATGCGCCGCCCTTCGGGAGCGTGGGCGATGCCGCGGCGGACGATGTCCCAGGTGGGCAGATCGGTGATGTCCTCGCCGTCGAAGACGATGCGCCCCGAGCTCGCCCGCGGGTCGCCGCAGATGGTCATGAGCAGCGTCGTCTTGCCGGCACCGTTGGCGCCGATGATGGTGACGATTTCGCCGCGGCGCACATCCAGGCTCACGCCCTTGAGGGCCTCGATGTGGCCGTAGTGGGTGTGGACGTCGCGCACCTCCAGCATCACGAGCCTCCGCCGGTGCGCGCGAGGTCCTCGGCCACCTCCTCGGGCAGCTCCTCCTCCGCGCTCTCGCCGAGATACGCCTTGATGACCACCGGATCGTTGCGCACGGACTCCGGCGTACCCTCGGAGATCTTGCGGCCGTGGTCGAGCACGACGATGTGGTCGGAAATCCGCATGACCATGCTCATGTCGTGCTCGATGAGCAGGATGCCGATGTTCTCGCGGTCGCGGATCTCCACCAGCAGGTCCGCGAGCTCGGCCGTCTCGCGCGGATTGAGGCCGGCGGCCGGTTCGTCGAGGCACAGCAGCCTGGGCCGGGTGCACATGGCCCGCGCGATCTCGAGCTTGCGCTGCTCGCCGTAGGGCAGCGCCCCGGCCTGCCAGTCGGCGCGGGGCAGCAGGCCCATGCGGTCGAGCCAGTAACGGGCGAGATCCACCGCCCGCCGCTCCGCCTCCCGGTAGCCCTTCCAGCCGATCAGCCCGAGCACCGTGTAGCCCGATGCACGCATGAGCTCGTTGTGCTGGGCCACCACCAGGTTCTCGAGGGCGGTCATGTTGGCGAACAGGCGGATGTTCTGGAAGGTGCGGGCGATGCCGTGGCGCGGGATGCGGAATCCCTCCTCCCGCTCCAGCAGCACCGGTCCATGGCGGCCGTGGAAGGTGAGCCGGCCCACCGTCGGCCGGTAGAAGCCCGTGAGGCAGTTGAAGACGGTGGTCTTGCCGGCGCCGTTGGGGCCGATGATGGCGGTGATCTTCCAGTCCATGGCGGTGAAGGAGAGGTCGTCCACCGCCACGAGACCGCCGAAGCGCATGGTGAGGTGTTCGACCACGAGCAGCGGCGTCGTCATCTCGGCGCCTCCTCTCCGCGACCGCGCGCGTGCAGCAGCACGGTGGGCTCGCGGAAGGCCATGAGCCCGCGCGGCCGCCACACCATGATGCCGACCATCGCCGCGCCGAACAGCAGCATGCGGAACTGCTCGAACTCGCGGCCGAACTCGGGGAGCAGCACGATCACCGCCGCCGCCAGCACCACGCCGAGCTGGCTTCCCATGCCGCCCAGCACGACGATGGCGAGGATGGTGGCGGACTCGATGAAGGTGAAGCTCTCGGGGCTGACGAAGCCCTGGCGGGTGGCGAAGAAGGAGCCGGCGAAGCCGCCGAACATGGCGCCGAGCGCGAAGGCGGTGAGCTTGGTGTTGGTCGGATTGATGCCGAGCGCCCTGCAGGCGATCTCGTCCTCGCGCAGCGCCTCCCAGGCGCGACCCAGTGGCAGCCTGCGGATGCGCAGCACGAACCAGTTGGTGATCAGCGCGAGCAGCAGGATCAGGTAGTACAGGAACACGACCCTGTGGTGGCTGTCGTACTGGATCCCGAAGAATTCGTGGAAGGTCATGCCATCGGACGAGTAGCGCGCGAATTCCAATCCGAACAGGGTCGGACGTGGAATGCCGGAGATGCCGTTGGGGCCGCGTGTGACCTCGTACCAGTTGAGCAGGATGATGCGGATGATCTCACCGAAGCCCAGTGTCACGATGGCGAGATAGTCGCCGCGCAGCCGCAGCACCGGGAAACCGAGCAGGATGCCGGCCATCGCCGCCAGCACGCCGGCGATGGGCAGGCATTCCCAGAACCCCAATCCGAACCACTGGGCGAAGAGCGCGTAGGAATAGGCGCCGACCGCGTAGAAGGCCACGTAGCCGAGATCGAGAAGGCCGGCCAGCCCCACCACGATGTTGAGGCCCCAGCCCAGCATCACGTAGATCAGCAGGGTGGTGGCCACGTCCACCACATAGCGGTTGCCGAAGGGCGTCCAGGGCAGCACGAAGGCGATCACCACCCCGGCAACGCCGAACCAGGTGGCGTGGACGGTGAAGAAGTGGGCGATGGGCCCCGCGTCGCCCTGCGCGCGCCGGGCCGGCCCCCGGACCGCGCGGATGAGCGAGATCAGGAAGTGGCCGACGAAGACCGCCGCGGTGCCGATCAGCACCCAGTCGAAGCGGTACTCGAGGCCGAGGCGTCCCTCCCCGCCGACCAGCTCGAAGCCGACGAGCGGCAGGAACAGCACGAAGGCGACGAAGGCGGCGAGACCGGCCTCCCTGAGCGCCCTGGCGGCATCGAAGCGGCCGGCGGCGAGGCCGGAGCGGGCGCGCGTGGCGCGGGTGCTCATGGCCTCACACCTTCTCGATCTCGGGCTGACAGAGCAGGCCGGTGGGCAGGAAGATCAGCACGATGACGAGGATGGAGAAGGCCGCCACGTCCTTGTACTCGACGCTGAAGTAGCCGGACCAGAAGGCCTCCACCAGCCCCAGCAGCAGACCGCCGAGCATGGCGCCGGGGATCGAGCCGATGCCCCCCAGCACCGCCGCGGTGAAGGCCTTGATGCCGGCGAGGAAGCCGATGAAGAAGTCCACCACGCCGTAGTACAGGGTCGCCATGAGGCCGGCCACGGCGGCGAGGGCTGCACCCATGACGAAGGTCAGCGAGATGGTGCGGTCGACGTTCACGCCGCACAGCGCCGCCATCTTCAGGTCCTGCGAGCAGGCCCGCTGGGCGCGCCCCAGCGGCGTGTTGGCGATGATCCAGCTGAAGATGGCCATCACCACGATGGTGGTGACGATGATCATGATCTGCACGTTGCTGAGCTGGACGGTGAAGCCGTCCCGTTCCATCAGCACGTAGCCGCCGCGGACGATCGGGGGCACCGCCTTGACGTTGGCGCCCTGGAGGAGCTGCACGTAGTTCTGCAGGAAGATCGACGCGCCGATGGCGGAGATCAGCGGCGCGAGGCGGAAGGATCCGCGCAGCGGCCGGTAGGCGAGCCGCTCCACCGTCCAGCCGTAGGCGGCGGTGAAGATCATGGCGACGATCGGCACCAGCAGCAGCGCCAGCGGAATCCA
>BEIP01000144.1 GCA_002898955.1 bacterium HR39
GCGGATGCGCGCAGCACGGTGCCGGACGAGGCCCTCCGTCAACCCCCGCGTTCGATCTCGATAACCAGCACGCCGCCCCCCTCCTCGCGCACCGCCAGCAGCCGGTGGCCGGCCACCTCGCAGAAGTGGCGGAAGTCCTCGCGCGCCTTGGGATCGGTGGCGAGGATGCGCACCCGTGCGCCCGGCGGCAGGCCGGCGAGGCGCTTCCTCGCCTTCAGCACGGGAAGCGGGCAGATCAGCCCCCGCAGGTCCAGCTCCTCCATGCTTGCGGCTCCTCTCGCCCGCGCTAGTTCCGCCCGCGGAGATGGGTCGCGCGGAGGGCGCATGGAGGGCGGGAAGCCGCGCGTCTTCGGCATCGTCGGTTACAAGAACAACGGCAAGACCACGCTCGTGGTGCGGCTCGTGCGCCACTTCACCGGACGCGGGCTCGTGGTCTCCACCGTCAAGCACGCCCACCACACCGTGGACCTCGACCAGCCCGGCAAGGACAGCTACGAGCACCGCCGCGCCGGCGCGCGCGAGGTGCTGCTGGCCACGGGTCTGCGCTGGTTCCTGTTGCACGAGCTGCGCGGCGATCCCGAGCCGCCGCTCGAACAGCTGCTCGCGCGCATGAGCCCGGCCGATCTGGTGCTGATCGAGGGCTTCAAGCGCGATCCCCACCCCAAGCTCGAGGTGCACCGGGCCGAGCGCGGCACGCCTCTGATCGCGCACCAGGATCCGAGCGTGCTGGCGGTGGCGAGCGACGAGCCGATCCCGGGTCTCGACCGGCCCGTGTTCCACCTCGACGACATTCCGGCGATCGCGGACTTCGTGCTGGAGCACGCCCGTCCATGGCCGTGAACGTCCGCTGCTGCGACGATCTCGCCGCCGAGGTGAGCGTGGCCGAAGCGCGCCGCATCCTCGCCGGGCGGGCGGTGCCGGTCGCCGGGGTCGAGGAGGTGGCGCTCGCGCACGCCGCCGGGCGGGTGCTGGCGCGCGATCTGGTGAGCCCGCGGGATGTGCCGGCCTTCGCCAATGTGGCGGTGGACGGCTACGCCTTCGCCGCCGCCTCGCTGGTGCCGGGCGGCGAGACGCGCCTGCGCCTCCTCGCCGGCCGCGCCGCCGCCGGCCACCCCTTCCCCGGCACGGTCCCGCTTGGCCACGCGGTGCGGGCACTCACCGGAGCGCCGCTTCCCGCCGGCTGCGACACGGTGGTGCTGCAGGAGGCGGTGCGGGTCGAGGGCGGGGAGGTGGTGGTCCCGGAAGGCGTGAAGCCGGGAGCCAACGTCCGGGCAACCGGCGAGGACGTGGCGGCGGGATCACGCGTGTTCCCGGCCGGAACCCGCCTCGGCCCGCAGCACCTGGGCGTGGCGGCGGAGCTGGGCCTTGCCCGGCTTCCCGTCCTCCGCCGGGTGCGGGTCGCGCTGTTCTCGAGCGGCGACGAGCTGGTGGAGCCGGGCGAAGAGCCTGCGCCCGGGCGGATCTTCGACGCCAACCGCCCGATGCTGCGGGCGCTCGTCTCGCACCTGCCGGTGGAGCTCACCGACCTCGGCATCCTGCCCGACCGCTTCGAGACGGTGGCCGGTGCGGTGGGCGAGGCGGCGCGGACCCACGACCTCGTGCTGACCTCGGGCGGCGCCTCGGCCGGCGACGAAGACCACCTCTCGCGCCTGCTGCGTACGCGGGGCGAGGCCTTCTTCTGGCGGGTCGCCATGAAGCCGGGCCGGCCGCTCGCCTTCGGGCGGCTCGAGCGGGCCTTCGTGCTGGCGCTTCCCGGCAACCCCGTCGCCGCCGCCCTCGCCTTCCTGCTCTTCGCCCGCCCCTTCCTGCTGGCGCTGGCCGGAGCACCCTTCGCCCTGCCGCCGGCGCTGCCGGTTCCGGCCGCCTTCTCGCTGAAGAAGAAGCGCGGGCGCACCGAATTCGCCCGCGCCCGGCTCGTCGTCACGCCCGAAGGCAACGTGGCCGCCGAGCGCATCACCCGCGAGGGGTCCGGCATCCTCACCTCCCTCACCGAGGCCGGCGGCATCCTCGAGCTGGAGGCGGAGCGCGGCGAGATCCGTCCGGGCGAGCCGGTGCTCTGGCGCAGCCTCGCCGATCTCGGCTGCGGCACCTGAGCCTCGGCCGCTTGCGCGGCCCCGCGGCCGGGCCCACATGCCCGCCGGCACGGGGGAGGAGGCCCGATGAGCCCGCGGGAGGAGATGGCCGCCTGGCACGCCCTGCCGGCGGAGGACGTGCTGTGTCGCCTCGGCACCGATCCGCGGCGCGGTCTCGACCCGCAGGAAGCCCGCCGCCGGCTCGAACGCTACGGCCCCAACCGCCTGCCCGAGCCGCCGCGCCCGTCGGCGCCGGTGCGCTTCCTGCGCCAGTTCCACGACATCCTGATCTACGTGCTGCTCGGCGCCGCCGTCATCACCCTGCTGCTCGGGGAACTGGTGGACACGGCGGTGATCCTCGCGGTGGTGCTGGTGAACGCCGCCGTCGGCTTCTGGCAGGAGGGCAAGGCCGAGCAGGCCATGGATGCCATCCGCCGGCTGCTGGCGGTGCGGGCGCTGGTGCTGCGGGGCGGCCACCGGATCGAGATCCCCGCCGAGGAGCTGGTGCCGGGTGATGTGGTGTTCCTCGCCGCCGGCGACCGGGTGCCGGCGGATGCGCGCCTTCTGGAGGCGGTGCGCCTCGAGGTGGACGAGTCGGTGCTCACCGGCGAATCCGTGCCGGTCGCCAAGTCGGCGGAGCCGGTGCGCGAGGACGCGCCGCTGGCCGAGCGGCGCTCCATGGTGTATTCCGGCACGCTCGTCACCCGCGGGCGGGGCGTCGCGGTGGTGGTGGCCACCGGCACGGCCACCGAGGTGGGCCGCATCGGCGGCCTGCTGGAGCGGATCCGCCCCCAGCCCACGCCCTTGGCCCGCCGCCTCGAACACTTCTCCCGCTGGCTCACCGTGTGGATCCTCGCCGTGGCCGCCCTCACCCTCGCCCTGGGCGTGCTGCAGCAGCGGGACGTGCTGGAGAGCTTCATGGCGGCGGTGAGCCTCGCCGTGGCCGCCATTCCCGAGGGCCTGCCCGCCATCGTCACCATCACGCTGGCCATCGGCGTCGAGCGCATGGCCCGGCGCAACGCCATCGTCCGCCGCATGCCGGCCATCGAGACCCTCGGCTCGGTGGACGTGATCTGCTCGGACAAGACCGGCACCTTCACGAAGAACGAGATGACCGCCGAGGCCGTGGCCCTCTCCCACGGCATCTACGGGGTCACGGGCAGCGGCTACGCACCCCACGGCGAATACCTGCTCGGGGGAAAGCCGGCCGATCCCCTCGCCGATCCGGTATTGCGCGAGCTGCTGCTCGCCTCGGTGCTGTGCAACGACGCGGCCCTGATCGCCCGCGACGGCGAGTGGAGCGTCGAGGGAGATCCGACCGAGGGCGCGCTGCTGGTGGCGGCCCTCAAGGCCGGCCTCGACGTGGACGGGCTGCGCACCGAATGGCGGCGGATCGACGAGATCCCCTTCGATTCGGAACTCCGCTTCATGGCGGTGCTGGTCGAGGAGCGCGGCGGCCGGCGCTTCGTCTTCGTCAAGGGGGCTCTCGAGCGGCTGCTCGCCATGTGCGCGACCCAGCGCACGCCCGCGGGCGACGTGCCGCTGGACGTGGACGACTGGGTGGCGCGCATGGAGCAGCTCGCCGGCAACGGGGACCGGGTGCTGGCGGTGGCGGCGCGCGAGGCGGGGCCGGAGGTGGCGGAACTGCCGGCGCCGGGTGCCTGGTCGCTGCCGCTGTCCCTGCTGGGGCTCGTGGGCCTGCTGGATCCGCCGCGTCCCGAGGCGATCGAGGCGGTGGCCACCTGCCGCAGCGCCGGGATCCGCGTCAAGATGATCACCGGCGACCACGCCGCGACGGCCCGCGCCATCGCCGCCCGCCTCGGCCTCGCCAATCCCTCGGCGGTGCTCACCGGCACCGACCTCGACCGGCTGGACGACCGCGAGCTCGGGGAGCGGGCCGAGGAGGTGGACGTCTTCGCCCGCACCGCTCCCGAGCACAAGCTGCGCCTCGTGGAGGCGCTGCAGCGCCGTGACCGCGTGGTGGCCATGACCGGTGACGGGGTGAACGACGCCCCCGCCCTGCGCCGGGCCGACGTGGGCATCGCCATGGGGCGCAAGGGCACCGAGGCGGCCAAGGAGGCGGCCGAGATCGTGCTGGCCGACGACAATTTCGCCACCATCGCCGCCGCGGTGGCGGAAGGCCGCACCGTCTACGACAACATCCGCAAGGCCATCGCCTGGATCCTGCCCACCAACGCGGCGGAGAGCCTCGTGGTGCTGGCGGCCATGGCCTTCGGGCTGGTGCTGCCCCTCTCGCCGGTGCAGGTGCTGTGGGTCAACACCGTCACCGCCGTCACCCTCGCCCTGCCCTTCCCCTTCGAGGCACCCGAGCGCGACGTCATGCGGCGCCCGCCGCGCCGGGCCGACGAGCCCTTCCTCTCGCGCGAGCTGGTGTGGCGCATGGCCGTGATCGGGCTTCTGGGCGGCGCCCTCACCTTCCTCGCCTTCGACCTGTTCGAGGAGGCGGGTGCGCCGCTCGCCGAGGCGCGCACCGTGGCGGTGAACGCGCTGGTGGCGTGCGAGGCCTTCTATCTGTTCGCCGCACGGCGGCTGGGCGAGGCGGCCTTCTCGCGCACGGCGCTGGCCACCATCCGCCCGGCGCTGGTCGGCTTCGCGCTGGTCTGGCTGTTCCAGCTCGTCTTCACCTATCTGCCGTGGTTCAACGAGGCGCTCGACAGCGCGCCCATCGGTCCGGCCGGCTGGGCGGTGGCGCTGGGTGCGGGTCTCGTGGTGCTGGCGGTGGCGGAGACGGAGAAGTGGCTGCGACGCAGGGCGGGAACGGCGGCGGCGGAGGCGGCGGCGTCCGCCCGCTGATCGACGAAGAGAGGCTGCGGGCGCGGATCGGGGAGCTGGCGGACGCCATGGTGTCCGCCGGCCTGCCCCGTGACGTGACGCTGCTGGTGCTGCTCAAGGGCGCCTTCGTCTTCGCCGCCGACCTGCTGCGGGCGCTGGGACGCCGGGGATTCGCGCCGCGGGTCGAGTTCCTGC
>BEIP01000145.1 GCA_002898955.1 bacterium HR39
AAGGTCGGCGAGCCCGTGCGGACGTCGACGGTCACGAGCTTGTCGGAGCCGTCCCCAAGCCCCTCCTCGCCGAGGGTCCAGACGTAGACGAACTCCTCCTCGTCGGTGATCTTGGGAAGCCAGGGCGACATGCAGGTCTCGTCGGCGGAGGCGGGGCGCCAGCCGAGGGACCAGACCGCTCCAGCGGCGAGCGTGGACGCGAGCACCTCCCGGCGCTTCATCATGGATGGAACCCTCCCCGATCGTGCGTACTGTCTGAAATGAGACTGACGAAAGCGGTTGCCGCCGTCAAGCCTCCGCCGCGGCGGGACCCTCCGGCGCCCGCCCCGGGTCCCGTGCCCTTTACCCCGCAGGGGCGGCGCGATAATCTGCACCCGCACGGCAGGCAGGAAGGCGCAGCCGGGAGGGAGCCATGCTCGTCGATCCGTTCGGCCGCGAGGTCACCTATGTGCGCATCTCGGTGACCGACCGCTGCGATTTCCGCTGCGTCTACTGCATGGCCGAGCACATGACCTTCCTGCCCAAGCGCGAGCTCCTCACCCTCGAGGAGCTGCTGCGTCTCTCGGACGCCTTCATCGACCTCGGCGTGCGCAAGATCCGCCTCACCGGCGGCGAGCCGCTGGTGCGACGCAACATCATCTGGCTGATCGAGCAGCTCGGCGAGCGGGTGAAGGACGGGCGGCTCGAGGAGCTCACCATCACCACCAACGGCAGCCAGCTCGCCCAGATGGCCGAGCGCATCGCGGCGGCCGGCGTGCGTCGCATCAACGTCTCGCTCGACACCCTCGATCCGGAGAAGTTCCGCCGCATCACCCGCTGGGGCGACTTCGCGAAGGTCATGAGCGGAATCGAGGCGGCGAAGCGGGCCGGCCTCGCCATCAAGATCAACATGGTGGCGCTCAAGGGGGTCAACGACGACGAGTTCGACCGGATGATCGCCTGGTGCGGCGCCGAGGGCTTCGATCTCTGCCTCATCGAGGTCATGCCCATGGGCGAGATCGAGGGTGACCGCACCGACCAGTACCTGCCGCTGTCGCTCGTGCGCCGGCGCCTCGAGGAGCGCTGGACCCTCACCGACATCCCCTACCGCACCGGCGGTCCCGCCCGCTACGTGCGGGTGGAGGAGACGGGCGGACGGCTCGGCTTCATCACCCCGCTCTCCCACAACTTCTGCGAGAGCTGCAACCGGGTGCGGGTCACCTGTACCGGCACCATGTACATGTGCCTCGGCCAGGAGGACCGGGCGGAGCTGCGCGAGGCGCTGCGGGCAAGCGAGGGCGACGAGCTGGTCAAGCAGGCCATCCTCGAGGGGATCTCCCGCAAGCCGAAGGGCCACGACTTCGTCATCGACCGCCGCCGCAACCGTCCGGCGGTGCGCCGGCACATGAGCGTGACCGGCGGCTGAGCCCTCGACGCGCCCGTCGCGCCAAGCTAGAGGCGGCCCGGAACCGCACCGGTCCCCGACCGATGCAGATCGACGAGCTGCTCGCCCGCAACCGGGCCTGGGCGGGGCGTCTCGCCGCCGAGGATCCGGATGCCTTCGCGCGCCTCGCCCACGGCCAGCGTCCCTTCGCCCTCTATCTGGGCTGCTCCGACAGCCGTGTGCCGCCCGAGGCGATCTTCGACGTGCCGCCCGGCTCGCTCTTCGTGCACCGCAACGTGGCGAACCAGGCGGACGCCCGCGATCTCAACTTCCTGTCGGTGCTGGAGTTCGGTCTGACGGCCCTCGAGATCGGCCAGATCCTGCTCTGCGGCCACGAGGGCTGCGGCGGCCTGCAGCGGGCGCTCGGCGAACCCGAAGGCCGCATCGCCGACTACTGGCTCCATCCGGTGCGCGAGCTCGTGCGCACCCACGCGGACGAGCTGCCCGCCGAGCCGAACAGGCGGCTCTCGCGCCTCGCCGAGATCAACGTCCTCGCCCAGATGCACCGCCTCGCCGGTCTGCCGCTGGTGCGCGACGTGCGGCGGGCGCGGCCGCTCGTGGTCCACGGCCTCGTCTACGACGTGGCCACCGGCCTGCTGCGCCGGGTGGCGGTGGACGACGGCAGCGGCCCGCGGCCGGGGTGAGCGGTCGCACCGCGCGGGCGTGGCGCTGGCGACCGCCCCGGCGGCACCTCGGTGAACGCCCGCGGACTTGACCGCGGCGGGTGGCGGCGGAAGAAGGCGCGCGGCACGTCCCTGCATCCTCCGGAGCGACGCATGCGCAGGTTCCTCCCCCTCCTCGCGGCCGCCCTGCTGGCCGCCCCGGCCGCTCGTGCCGCCGCCCCCGACGGCTCCTTCGCGATCCGCGGCATCGGCGCCAATCCGTGCGGCGCCCTCACCGCGGCAGTGGACGCCAAGTCGCCGGAAGTGGGCTGGCTCGTCCACTGGATCGACGGCTACTTCACCGCGGTGAACCGCTATCGCGACGATGCCTTCGACATCGCGCCCTGGCCGGGACCGCAGCTCCTGCTGATGCTGGTGGACGCCCACTGCCGCCAGCGTCCGCAGGATCCGCTCTACGAAGTGGTCCACCAGCTCGTGCTGCTGCTCGGGCCGCAGCGGCTCACGCAGCCCTCCGAGCCGGTGGAGATCGCCGTCGGCGAGCGCAAGCGCCAGCTCTACCGGGAAGTGGTGAGGCGCATGCAGCAGGCGCTGATCGACCGGGGGCTGCTGCAGGGCAAGGCCGATGGCGCGTTCGGGCCGAAGACCCGCGAGGCCCTCGCCGCCTTCCAGAAGAGCCGCGGCCTCGAGCCCACCGGCTTTCCCGACGACCAGACGCTCTTCGAGCTCTTCCTGCGGCCGGTGCTGGAGGAGGCGCAGAATCGCCGCCAGCACGGCGGGGCGGCCGGCGGCGCCGCGGGAGGCGGCGCGAAGAGCGGCGGCGAGTGAGGACGCCCGTCCGCGTCCTCAGGGATCGCGGCGGCCGCGCGCCGCGGCGGCGATGGGCTCGGCGTAGCGCCGCTCGAGGTCCCAGGGGAACAGGATCCAGGTGTCCTGACTCACCTCGGTGACGAAAGTGTCCACCGCCTCGCGCCCCTCCGGCTTGGCGTAGACGGTGGCGAAGTGGGCCTTCGGCAGCATGGCCCGCACCACCCGGCCGGTGCGGCCGGTGTCCACCAGATCGTCGACGATCAGCCAGCCCTCGCCGTCGCCCTCCACCCCCTTGAGCACCCGCACCTCGCCCCGTTCGGTGTGCTCGTAGGAGGCGATGCACACCGTGTCCACGAGGCGGATGTCCAGCTCGCGGGCGACGATGTGGGCCGGCACCAGGCCGCCGCGGGCGATGGCGACGATGCCGCGGAAGGGACCGAGCGAGGCGAGCCGCCAGGCGAGCGCCCGGGCGTCCCTGTGCAGCTCGTCCCACGAGACCGGGAAGAAGCGTTCGTCGTTCCGGCTCACCGACGGGCTCCGCGCGCTCAGCGCTCGGCGAACAGCTCGGTGGAGAGATAGCGCTCGGCGGCCGAGGCGGCGATCACCACGATGCGCCGGCCGCGCATCTCCGGGCGCATGCCCACCTCCAGCGCCGCGGCGATGGTGGCACCCGAGGAGATGCCCACCGGGATGCCTTCCTCCTCCGCCACCAGCCGCGCCGTCTGGAAGGCCGTCTCGTTGCCAACGGGAATGACCTCGTCGATCACCGAGCGGTCCAGCACCTTCGGCACGAAGCCGGCGCCGATGCCCTGGATCTTGTGGGGACCGGGCCGCCCGCCCGAGAGCACGGCGCTGTCCTCCGGCTCCACCGCCACCACCCGCAGGTGCGGAAGCCGCGGCTTGAGCACCTGGCCGACACCGGTGATGGTGCCGCCGGTGCCCACGCCCGCCACGAACACGTCGAGCCGGTGGCCGGTATCGCGCCAGATCTCCTCGGCGGTGGTGCGGCGGTGGATCTCCGGATTGGCGGGGTTCTCGAACTGCTGCAGCATGATCGCCCCGGGACGCTCGCGCACGATGCGCTCGGCCGCCTCGATGGCGCCCCGCATGCCCTTCTCCGCCGGCGTGAGCTCCAGCTCCGCCCCGAGCAGCCGCAGCATCTTGCGCCGCTCCAGCGACATGCTCTCCGGCATGGTCAGCACCAGCCGGTAGCCCTTGGCGGCGGCGACGAAGGCGAGGGCGATGCCGGTGTTCCCCGAGGTGGGCTCGACCAGCGTGGCGCCGGGTCGAAGGCGTCCCTCGCGCTCGGCCGCCTCCACCATGGCGAGCGCGATGCGGTCCTTCACCGAGGAGAGCGGGTTGAAGAACTCGCACTTGACGAGGATCTCGGCCTCGACGCCGAAGCGCTGCGGCAGGCGCCGCAGGCGCACGAGCGGCGTATTGCCGACGGTGCGGGTGATGGAATCGAAGATGCGCTCAGGTGCCCTTTCCGGCAGGCTGACGGCGGCCATATGGGGATCCCCGATCGGACACGACGATCCGCAGTGTAAGGCGCGAAGCCGCGCGGTAAAGGCAGGCCGCGCCGGCGGGACGCTGCACGTGCATCCGCCGAGGACGTCCATCCCATGCCCTATCCCGAGATCCGCCTGAAGAAGGGTCACGACCGCCGCCTGCGCGCCGGGCACCCGTGGATCTACTCCAACGAGATCGTGCCGCCCGAGGAGCCGCTGGAGCCGGGCAGCCTCGTGCGGGTGCGCACCGCCGAGGGCAAGGTCTTCGCCGTCGCCTGCTACAACCCCCACAGCCTCATCGCCGCCCGGGTGCTCACCCGCAACAAGGACGCCCGCATCGACCGCCGCTTCTTCGAGGTTCGCCTGCAGCGGGCGCTGGAGCTGCGCGAGCGCATGTTCGGCGCGCCCTTCTACCGGCTGGTGCACGGCGAGGCCGACGGCCTGCCCGGGCTCGTGATCGACCGCTACGGGCCGCACCTCGTGGCCCAGCTCAACACCGCCGGCATGGAGCGGCTGTGGCCGCTGTGCCGCGAGGCGCTGCTGCGCGTCGTCGACCCCGCGTCCATCCTGCTGCGCAACGACTCGCCGGTACGGGAACTCGAAGGTCTGGCGCTCGAGGTGCGCATCGACCACGGCATCCCGCCCGAGCGGGTGCGCATCGAGGAGAACGGCCTGCCCTTCCACGCGCAGCTGCG
>BEIP01000146.1 GCA_002898955.1 bacterium HR39
CGGCTTCGAGAGCCTCAAGAGCCGCTTCCTCGGGGCGGTCGCCACAGGGCTCGGCGCCGCCTTCCTGCTGGCGCTCGCCAACGGCATCGCCCTGCTGCTGAAGGACAGGCCCCCGGGACCGTGACGTCCCGGGGGCCTGCCGCGGACGGAGCGGGACGCTTCAGCGACCGAACAGCACCGTCGGCAGCCACAGCGCGGTGGCGGGGAACAGGAAGACGATCACCAGTCCGATCACCTGCAGCAGCATGAAGTCGAACATGCCGCGGTAGATCCACGACAGTTCCCACTCGGGTGCCACCGCCTTGAGGTAGTAGGCGGCCATCGCCACCGGCGGCGAGAGGAAGGCGGTCTGCAGGTTGACGGCCACCAGCGTGCTGAACCACAGCAGATCGATGCCCATCCGCGCCACGGCGGGCAGGAAGATGGGCAGGAAGATGAAGATGATCGCCGGCCATTCGAGCGGCCAGCCGAGGATGAAGATGATCACCATCAGCACGATCAGCATGATGGTCGGATCGTAGGTGAGCGTCACCAGCCATTCGGCGATCGTCCGGCTGGTGCCGAGCCGGGTGAAGACTGCGCCGTAGATGTTGGAGGCCACGGCGAGGAACAGCACCAGCGCCGAGGTCTCGAGGGTGTCGAGACAGGCCTGCCGCAGGCCCTGCCAGGAAAAGCGCCAGTAAGCCAGCATCAGCACGAAGGCGCCGAAGGCGCCCATGGCCGCCGCCTCGGTGGGCGTGGCGAGGCCGAAGAGGATGGAGCCGAGCGCCGCGAAGATCACCACCGCCATGGGCACGACGCCGGCGAGGAATTCCGTCGCCACCTCGCCGAAGGACTTCGGCCACAGCTCGCGCGGCAGCGGCGGACCCACCTTCGGGTCCAGGTAGCAGCGGATCATCGTATAGGCGATGTAGAGGCCCGAGAGGATGAGGCCGGGGATGAGCGCGGCCGCGAACAGCTTGACGATGGACACCCCGGTCACCGGCCCGAGCACCACCAGCATGACGCTGGGCGGGATGAGGATGCCCAGCGTGCCGCCCGCGGTGATGGTGCCGGCGGAAAGTTTCGGGTCGTAACCCGCCCTCATCATGGCCGGCGCCGCCATCATGCCCATGACGGTGACGGATGCGCCGATGATGCCGGTGGCGGTGGCGAAGATCGTCGCCGTCAGCAGGACGCCGAGATAGAGGGCACCGGGTACCGGCGCGAGGATGAGCTGGAAGGAGCGGAACAGCCGCTCCATGAGGCCGGCCTGCTGGAGGATGTGCCCCATGAAGACGAACAGCGGCACGGCGGCCAGCGTCTCCTCCTTCATGAGGCCGATGGTCTGGAAGACCATCAGGTAGAAGACGGTATCGCCGAAGCCGATCCAGCCAAAGACGATCGACAGGATGATCAGCGTGAAGGCGATGGGAAAACCGAGGAAGATGCCGGTGAGCAGAGCGATCAGCAGGACGATGCCGAGCGTTTCCGGGCTCATTTCAGCGGCCTCCCCGTGAACGCAGCCCAGACGCTCTTGAGGAACTCGGAGACGCCCTGCACCATCATCAGCAGGATGGCCAGCGGGATCACGCCCTTGAGCGGCCAGAGGTAGGGCCGCCACGGACTGACGTCCGAGCGCTCACCGATGGTGTAGGAATGCACGAATTCGTTCCATCCCATGGTGAGATAGAAGAACATGCCGGGGAAGAAGAAAAGGAGATAGAGGAGCGCATCGACCATGCCCTTCGTGCGATCGGACCAGTTCTGGTAGAAGATGTCGGTGCGGATATGGGCCCCGCGCAGCAGGGCGTAGGCCGAGCCCAGCATGAAATGGGCGCCGTACGTCATGTAGGTGATGTCGTAGGCCCAGATGGTCGGCGCGTTGAACAGGTAGCGCATCGTCACCTCGTACACGAGAGCCCCGACCATGATCACCACGATCCACGAGACGATGTTGGCCGTCGCCGTGGTGAAGCGGTCGATGCCGTCCACCACCGCGACCAGCCAGCCCGGTGCCTCGGGGTCGAACCCGCGCTCCTCCGCGAGCTCCGCCATCGGACGCTCCTCCCCTGATCCGTACTCCGCGGACAGTTACGGTGACGTACGGGACCTGCGGAAAAGAAAGAGGGCCCCGCCCGGACGGGCGGAGCCCCGGCGCCTTGGTCACTCCGCCTCTTTGGCGTAGACCCTGTCGGCCCAGTAGTAGTTGCCCAGCCAGTTGTAGTCCGGGTACCACGAGAGCCGGTAGGGCACGACGAGCCCGGCGTACTCCTTCTGGCTCTCGATGACCTTCCTGTACAGCGGATTCTGCGCGGCGTACTCGGCCGAGATCTGCTCCCAGTTGTCGAGGAAGGCCTTGAGGATGCTCTTGGGCGTCCGGTACATGTGGATGCCTTCGGCGATCAGCTCCTGACAGGCCTTCGCTCCCTCGAGCACGAACTGCTGGTTGCGCCGCACGGTCGCGTAGACCAGCGCCACCTCGAAGACTTTCTTCACGTCGTCGGGCAGCCGGTTCCACACGTCACGGTTCACCAGCAGGTGGCCGCCGGTCACCTGTTCGTGCATGCCCGGCGCGTAGTAGTACTGCGCCACGTCGTCGAGGCCGATCTTCTTGTCCTCGGCGCAGTTGATCCACTCGGCGCCGTCGATCACGCCACGCTCCATGGCCGGCACGATCTCGCCACCCGGCAGGGTCACCACCGAGGCGCCGATACGCTTGAAGGTCTCGGCCCCGATGCCGTAGATGCGGTACTTGAGACCCCTGATGTCCTCGAGGCTTTGGATGGGCTTCTTGAACCAGCCGAGACCCTGCGGGTAGTCGGTCGGGACGTAGAAGCCGACGACGTTCAGCTTGATGTCTTCACGGAAGAACTCGTCGAGCAGGTCGTAGCCGCCGCCTTCGTAGTACCAGCCCCAGAAGTCGGTGGCGTCCATGCCGAACAGCGGGCCGTGCGAGAGCGGAATCGCCACCGTGCTCTTGCCGATTATATAGCCGAAGGCGACCATGCCCACGTCGAGCACGTTGCGCGAGACGGCGTCGAAGGTCTCGAACGGCGGGACGACGGCACCGCCCGGCAGGGTCTCGATCTGGACCCGGCCGTTGGTCATCTCGTTCACCGTCTTCGCCCAGAGCTCGAAGATCAGGTGCAGATTGGCCGTGGGCGGATGGGTGCTCTGTCCGGTGAGCCGGATGGTCTCCTGCGCCGGTGCCTGGCCGGCGAGGCCGACGGCGAGCGCCCCCGCGGCCGCCACTGCCGTCAGGGTCCTGCGGAGCGAGAATGTCATGACGGAAACCCTCCCCTTCGTCTGCGGCCCCTTTCCCGTTTCCGGGGCCTCGTTCCTCGGCGGGCACGATAATCACGGGTGCGCGGGCTGTCCAGCGCGGCCCGAGGAGCGTTTGCGCGGGACGCGTGGCGGTGCCATCTTCGCAACCGGAGAGGTGGAAGGTGCGCCATGAGCGAAGACAGCGCGCCGCCGACGACGGACCGGGGCGCCTCCGGCGGAGAGCCGCGCGCCGCGGAGAAGCCGCGCCAGCGGGTGTTCCTCGTGGTGGTGGACGAGAGCCGGGAGATGCGCAACGCGCTGCGTTTCGCCTGCCGGCGCGCCATGCACACCGGCGGTCGGGTGGCGCTGCTCTGCGTGATCGAGCCCGGGGAGTTCCAGCACTGGCTCGGCGTGGGGCGCGTGCTGGAGGAGGAGGCGCGGCTCGGGGCCGAACGGAGGCTGCAGACCCTCGCCGCCGAGGTGTTCCGCGAGACCGGCACCATGCCCACCCTCTACATCCGCGAGGGCGACCGGGCCGAGGAGGTGCTGAAGCTGCTGGAGGAGGAGCCGGAGATCTCGCTGCTGGTGCTGGCCACCGCGCCCGAGCGCGGCAATCCCGGCCCCATCGTCTCCCACCTGATGAAGAACCTCGACCGGCTGCGCGTGCCCGTCACCCTGGTGCCGGGCCATCTCTCCGACGAGGAGATCGACGCCCTCACCTGATCAGAAGGCGCTGCCGCGGCCGTCCAGGCTGAGCACCGGCAGATACAGATTGGGGCGGCGGTCGCGGAACAGCCCCCAGGCGGCGCGGCGGCGGCGGATCTCGTCGAGATCGAAGGTGGCCGCCACGACGGCCTCCTCCTCGCGCCCGGCCTCGGCGACGATGGCGCCGGTCTCGTCGGCGACGAAGGAGCTGCCGTAGAAGGTGAGGCTGCAGGTGGCCCCCTGCTCGCGGCCCACCCGGTTGCTCGCCACCACCGGCACCATGTTGGCGGCGGCGTGGCCCTGCATCACCCGCCGCCAGTGATCGCGCGAGTCCCAGGTCGGGTCCTGCGGCTCCGAGCCGATGGCGCTCGGATAGAGGAGGATTTCGGCCCCCATCAGCACCATGGCACGGGCCGCCTCGGGGAACCACTGGTCCCAGCAGATGCCGATGCCGAGCGCGCCGGCGCGGGTGTGCCAGACGCGGAAGCCGGTGTCGCCGGGATTGAAGTAGTACTTCTCCTGATAGCCCGGCCCATCGGGGATGTGCGACTTGCGGTAGACGCCGAGCACGCGGCCGTCGGCGTCGATCACCGCCACCGAGTTGAAGTAGGCGTTGTTGGCCCGCTCGAAGAAGCTCACCGGCAGCACCACGCCCAGCTCGGCGGCGAGATCGGCCAGCCGCGCGATCACCGGATGGCCCTCGAAGGGGCGGGCGCGGTCGAACCAGCGCGGATCCTGGTCCTTCGGGAAATAGGGGTGCTCGAACAGTTCGGGCAGCAGCACCACGTCCGCCCCGCGCATGCGCGCGCGCCGCACGAGCTGCTTGCAGCGCTCCACGTTGCGCTCCGCGTCCTCCTCGAACCAGGTCTGGATGGCCGCCACCGTCACCCTGCGCATCACCGCTCCCCGCGCTCGCGCCGCACCGCGCCCTCCGCCACCGGCCGCGCCTGCCCCACGTAGTGCCAGGTGAGGATCCGCGGCCCCGGCAGCATCTTTCCCACCTCCAGCTCCTCCGGCGCAAGACCGGCCCGCTCCAGCAGCCGGTCCACCGGCCGGTCGAGATGGCAGCCCCCGGCCA
>BEIP01000147.1 GCA_002898955.1 bacterium HR39
GTAGCCGGTGCGCAGCCCCTCGCGCCTCATGGCCGCCCTCGACAGCCGCGGCCGGACGTGGCACCGCCGGAACGGCCAGCGCACGGCTGTACGGCATGAGCGCACCCGCCCTCCTCGTCGCCGCCGCCTCCTCCGGCTCCGGCAAGACCATGGTGACGCTGGGCCTGCTCGCCGCCCTGAAGCGGCGCGGTCTCGCCGTCGCCTCCTTCAAGACCGGCCCGGACTACATCGACCCCGCCTTCCACGCGCGCATCACCGGCCGTCCGTGCCTCAACCTCGACTCCTGGGCCATGCGGGTGGAGGTGCTGGTGGGCCTGTTCGAGGAGACGGCCCGCGGGGCGGATGTGGTGATCGGCGAAGGGGTGATGGGGCTGTTCGACGGCGCGCCGGACGGGCGCGGCTCCACGGCGGATCTCGCCGTGCTGCTGGGCATTCCGGTGCTGCTGGTGGTGGAGGCGCAGCGCCTCGGCCAGTCGGCGGCCGCCGTCGTCGAGGGCTTCGTGCGCTTCCGCGAGGACGTCGGGGTGGCCGGCGTGCTGTTCAACCGGGTGGCCGGGGAGGGCCACTTCGCGCTCCTGCGCGAGGCGGTGGAGGCGCGCAGCTCGATCCCCATCCTCGGCTTCCTGCCGCGCGATCCCGCCCTCGATCTGCCCGAGCGCCACCTCGGACTCGTGCAGGCGGCGGAGATCGCCCGGGCGGTGGACGCGGCCGCGGCACGGGCGGCCGAACTCGTGGAGGCGCACGTGGACCTGGATCGGCTGCTGCGCCTCGCCCGGCCGCCGGCCCTCGCCGCCCTCGGCCCGCCGCCGCTGCAGATCCCGCCGCCCGGCCAGCACGTGGCGGTGGCCCGCGACGAGGCCTTCGGCTTCGTCTACGAGAGCGTGCTGGAGGGCTGGCGGCGGGCCGGGGCGCACGTGAGCTTCTTCTCGCCGCTGGCCGACGAGGCGCCGGGGATCACGGCCGATGCGGTGGTCCTGCCCGGCGGCTATCCCGAACTCCATGTGGAGCGCCTTTCCGCCGCCCGGCGCTTCTTCGACGGGCTGCGGCGGGCTGCCGCGCGCGGCGCCTTCGTCTACGGCGAGTGCGGAGGTTACATGGTGCTGGGCCGGCACCTCACCGACCGGGACGGCATCGTGCGCCTGATGGCGGGACTGCTGCCCGTCTCCACCAGCTTCGCGCGCCCGCGGCTGCATCTGGGTTACCGCGAGGCGGTGCTGGCGGCGGATGTGCCCCTCGGTGCGGCCGGTACCAGGTACGCCGGCCACGAGTTCCACTTCGCCCGCGAGATCGAGCGCGGGGGCGAGCCGTTGTTCGTATCGGTGCGCGACGCCCGCGGCCGCGAGCTCGGGCCGGCGGGAGTGCGGGTCGGCCGTGTGGCGGGCTCGTTCCTGCATCTGATGGACCGCCGCCCCCTCCCCTCAGGCCACGGCCGAGAGCGCCGCGAGCCCGCCGAAGCGCCGCAGCAGGACCTCGCGGGCGGCCGCCGCGCCTGAGCGCGTCTCCGGCGCCAGCAGGTCGAGCGCCCGCTCGGACGGCTCCAGCAGGGCCGCGTACACCTCGCGGCACAGGGCGAAGGCGGCGAGGCCCGGCCACTCCGGCGGCAGCAGCCCGCGCGGCATCAGGGGATCGTCCAGCACGATCCGCCGCCAGGCGTGGATCAGCAGCAGCCGCCCGCGCAGCGCGTCCTCCGGATCCGGCACGGCGCGCGCCAGCGCCTCCCGCCACGGCGCGAAGGCCTCGACGAAGCCGCGGTAGGCTTCGCCCACGTGCCCGAGGTCCCACGCCCGCGCCCCGAGCGCCCGCAGCGCCTCCGGCGTGCTCTCGGGGACGGGATCGCGGAAGATCAGCGCCGGACGGTCCGCCGCCTCACGGGCGAGCAGCTCGGAGAGCCGGCCGCGGTCGGGATCGGGGTGGATCCACACCTCCGCCGACAGCCGCCCGAAGCCGAGCCAGGCGAGTTCGCGGCGGAGCTGTTCGCCGCAGCCGGTCGGCAGCACCAGCACGTGCCAGTCGAGCGGACGGGCGGCACCGTGCACGGCGTAGATGCGGGCCGCCGCGGCGCGGATGCGGCGGGCGGCTTCCGGCGCGGTGCGGTAGAGGCTGCGGCGGCCGTGCTGCTCGCGCTCGAACCAGCCCTCGGCAGACAGCCGGGTCATGGTGGTGCGCACCAGCCGCTCGCCGAAGCCGCACAGGCCGAGGATCCGCACCACGCTGGAGAGCCACAGTGCGCCGCCGCGCGGCTCCACCGCGTCACCCCACAGGGTGAGCGTGAAAGAACCCGTCCGCAGCGGACGCCGATTGTGGAGCCGCGCGAGCGCCTCCGCCACGAGAGCGGCGAACGTCGCCTGCCGCGTCGTCCCGTCCAACCTCCGTCGCCTTGCTGGTCTCGCCCCGCAGCGCAACTTAGCGGTCGCGAATGGAGCGGCAAAGGGAGCCGGTCATGGCTGCGCTCTCCCGCCTCGGACGGTGGGTCCTGCCGGTGGTGGTGCTGGCGCTCGGCGTGGCCGGAGCGGTGATGCTGGTGCGCCTGCGCCCGGAAGTGGCGGCGGCGCCGGCGGTCGAGCGAGTGTGGAACGTGCGGGCCGTGGAGGTCCGCCCCGGGACGGTCCAGCCGGTGATCCGCCACTACGGCCGCCTCGAGGCCGCACGCAGCGTGAGCCTCGCGCCCGCCGTGGGCGGTCGGGTCATCGAGGTGGCGCCGCAGCTCGCCGAAGGGGCGCTGGTGGAGGCTGGGACGGTGCTGCTGCGCATCGACCCCTTCCCCTACGAGCAGCGCCTCGCCGAACTGCGGGCCCAGCGGCGCCAGCAGGAGGCCGGCCTCGCACAGCTCGCGGCCGAGCGGGAGGCGACGGTGCGCCAGCTCGACCTCGCCCGCCGCCAGCTCGACCTTGCCGAGCAGGAACTCGAACGCCAGAAGTCGCTGGTGGCCCGCAGGGTGACCTCGCCGCGCGCCGCCGAGGAGGCGGAGCGCCAGGTGCTGGCGCGGCGCGAGGCGCTCGTGCAGCTCGAGCGCCAGCTCGCCGTGCTCGACACACAGCGCGAGGGCATGGAGGCCGCCCTCGCCGCCCTCGACGCCGCCATCGCCCGCGCCCGGCGCGATCTCGAGGATACGGTGCTGAAGGCGCCGGAGCGGGGGATCGTGAGCGCCGTGCGGGTGGCGGTGGGCGACGAGCTGGCGGCGCGGGCGCAGGTGGGACGGCTCTATCCCCTCGCCGCCCTCGAGCTCGCCTTCTCCCTGACCGAGGAGGAATACGGCCGGCTGCTGCAGGACGGGCTGATCGGCCGCGGGGTGCGCGCCCTCTGGCAACTGGGCGGGCGGGAGGTGGTGCTCGCCGCCCGCATCGCCCGGACGGTGGGCGAGGTGGACCCGAAGACCGGTGGCATCGGCCTGCGGGCGCCGCTTGCGGAGATCCCGGATCCGGCCGTGGTGCGCCCGGGTGCCTTCGTGACGGTGGAGGTGCCGGATCGGGCGTACGAGGGTGCCGTGCGCCTGCCGCGCGGAGCGGTCTACGGAGAGGACACGGTCTACGCCATCGAGGAGGGGCGGCTGGTGCCGCGGCGCGTGCGCGTGGTGGCGCGCGAGGGCGCCACGCTGGTGGTCAGCGGGGAGATCCACGACGGTGACATCATCCTGACCACGCGCCTGCCCGAGGCGGGACCGGGCGTGCGGGTCGAGATCGTGCCGGAGGAGACCTCGTGAGCCCGCGCGAACCCTCCGCCCCGGAGCAGCCGTCCGGCCGCGGCGGACTGATCGGCTATTTCACCCGCCATCCCACCGCCGCCAACCTGCTGATGATCCTCCTGATCGTCGCGGGCCTGGTGTCGGTGTTCAAGCTGCGGCGCCAGTTCTTCCCCGACTTCGGCATCGACGTGATCACGGTCTCGGTGGTCCGGCCGGGGGCCACCGCCGAGGACGTGGAGGCCAACATCCTCGCGGCCATCGAACCCGAGGTGCGCTACCTCGACGGCGTCGACGAGGTGATCTCCACCGCCCGCGAGGGGATCGGCGTGATCGCCCTGCAGTACGAGCAGGGCACCGACATGCAGAAGGCGCAGGCCGAGGTGGAACAGGCGGTGGCCGGCGTCACCACGCTCCCCGAAGACGCCGAGACGCCGCGGGTGCGGCGCATCGTGCGCTACGACACCATCGCCCGGCTGGTGCTCTCCGGTCCGTTCCCGGAGGCGGCGCTCGAGAGCTGGGCCGAGCGCATCCGCGACCGGCTGCTCGCCGCCGGCATCGACCGGGTCACGCTCTTCGGCGTGCGCGACGACCGCATCCTCGTCGAGCTGGAGCCCGAACGCCTGCACGCGCTGGACCTCACCATCGAGGGCGTCGCCCGGGCGCTCGCCGCCCGCTCGCAGGAGGTTCCGGCCGGTGATCTCGGCGACGGGACCACGGTGACGCCGCGGGTCGCGGAGCGGGCGAAGACGGCCGACGAGCTGGCGGAGCTGGAGCTCGCGGGCCTGCCGGACGGGCGCCGCCTGCGGCTGTCCGACGTGGCGCGGGTGCGCGAGGGCTTCGACGAGGACCAGCCTGAGGGGCGCCGGCGCGGCCTGCGGGCGGTGGAGCTCCACGTGGAGCGGGCGCTCACCGCCGACGCCCTCGCCGTGCAGGACATCCTCGACCGCGAGCTCGCCCGCATCCGGGCGGAGCTGCCGCCGCAGCTCGTCCTCGAACGGTATTCGGTGCTGGCGGACCTGATCCGCGACCGCATCCGCCTGCTCCTGGAAAACGGCGCCAGCGGCTTCCTGCTGGTGCTGCTGATCCTGTTCCTCTTCCTCGACGCGCGCGTCGCCTTCTGGGTGGCGGTGGGCATCCCCGTGAGCTTCGGCGCCATGCTGGCGGTGCTGTGGCTCACCGGGCGGACCATCAACATGGTCAGTCTGTTCGCCATGATCCTCGCCATCGGCATCGTGGTGGACGACGCCATCGTGGTGGGCGAGCACGGCGTGAGCCTGCGCGCGCGGGGGTTGCGGCCGCTCCACGCCGCGGAGTTCGCCGCGCGGCGCATGTTCGCGCCGGTGA
>BEIP01000148.1 GCA_002898955.1 bacterium HR39
GACGCGGCCTCGGCGTCAATCTGTGGGGCCGGCCCAAGAACCCGCTCGCGCGAAGGGACTACGGGCCGGGTGAGCACGGCTTCAAGCGCCGCAAGCTGTCCGACTACGCGCTGCAGCTGCGCGCCAAGCAGAAGCTCAAGGGCTACTACGCCAACATGAGCGAGCGCCAGTTCAAGCGCTTCTTCGAGGAAGCGCGGCGCATGCGCGGCGACACCGCCGAGAACCTGGTGGGGCTGCTCGAGCGGCGGCTCGACACGGTGGTCTACCGCGCCAACTTCGTGCCCACCATGTTCGCCGCCCGTCAGCTGGTGAACCACGGGCACGTGCTGGTGAACGGCAAACGCGTCAACATCCCGAGCTATCTCGTCAACGAAGGAGACGTCATCGAGATCCGGGAGAAGTCGCGCAACCATCCGCTCGTGGTCGAAAGCCTGCAGAATCCCGAGCGCGACGTGCCCGACTACATCTCGCTCGATGCCAAGAACATGCGGGCGACCTTCCTGCGGTGCCGAAGTATGGGGAGGTGCCCTATCCGGTCCAGATGGACCTCAATCTGGTGATCGAGTACTATTCGCGCTGACGGCCCGCAGCGCCGCCTGCGGGAACAGGCAGCTTAGATTGCCGCCGCCGTACTCGTCGACCATGGGCCGGAAGTCCGGGCCGTGATCGGCGAGGACGGCGGCGATGCGTTCCGTCTCGGGACGGTCGGGGAAGCGGGCCGCGTAGATCTCGCTCCACGCCATGTAGTGACGCCCGCTGGGGCGGCGCACCAGGAATCCTAGGTCCTGCACGTACCAGTTGCGCACCGGTCCCGGGTTCACATTGGCCCGCGCATAGGACCACACCAGTCGCGGATCCCGGACCGCGTCCAGCAGGAACCGCACCGCGCGGTGCAGATCGCGGCCATCCGGCAGCGGCCGGTAGAGGTCGATGCCCTGCACCGCGGCGATCTCGGCGATCACCACCAGCGAGGCGAGGGCATGGCGCTGGTACCACAGCGCCCGCGCCCCGCGGACCGTCTCCGCCGGCAGGCTGCCGTCGGCGCGCATGCCGGCCATCACGTCCCGCGACACCCGCAGGGCATGCTCCAGCAGGGCCGCATCTCCATCCAGCGCCGCCCAGGCCGCCGCCACGCTCGCGCCGAGCAGCGCGTGGTTGTTGCGGGCCACCAGGCTCTCCGGTGGCAGCGACGTGCGGAAGCGCACGCTCTCCGCGACCCGCTCCCCGAGCCAGGCGTCCACCCGCCGGCGCACCTGCGGCGGCACCGTCGGATCGCCCCGCACCAGCCACCAGGCGACGACGGCGGGGAGCAGGGTGCGGTCGACGGCGTAGTGCACATCCACCGCATCGCCCCGGATGCGGCTCATGGCCCGTCCCTTCGCCCAGCGGTCGAAAAGCCGCAGCAGATGGTCGCGCGCCCCGGCATCACCGGTGCCGAAGGCGTCGGCCGCCGCCAGCATGACGGACCAGGCGAAGCGCTCCAGCCGGTCCACCGCCCATCGCCTGCCGCCCCCGACCGTGGTGAGGGCCTCGATGTCGTGCCAGCGCGTGATGCCGCTGTCGCACAGCCGCCGGCGCAGAGTGGAATCGAGCCGGGCCAGCTCCGCCCGCCGCACCTCGCGCACGAACAGCACCTCGCCGGGACGGGCGAGGGACGTTGCGGCCGCCGTGCTCTTGACCGCACGCGGGGTGAAGGACACCGTGCACAGGAACGCTGCGAGGAGGAGAGGCATGGCCCGTCGGCGGCTGCGGATGCGGAGCGCGGCCCTCGCTCTCGCGATGCTGTGGGCGCTCGCCTCCGCCGGCGGCGCGGCGGCCGCCGGAGACGCCGCCTGCCGCTTCACGTACGAGCTGCGCGTCAGGGGCCAGACGGTGGCGAGGCTGGAGCTGAGCGAGGAGTGGACGGCCCCCGACCGCGCGGTCCTGCGGCCCGTGATCGCCAACGCCGGCTTCACCACACTCTTCACCTCCCGTCGTGCCGAGATGGAGACGGCGGTGCGCGTCGCCAGCCCCGCGCTGCCCGAGCGCTTCCGCGCCCGGGAGGAGAAGCCGGACCGGGCGCGCGAGATCCGCATCGACTACGGCCCCGACGGCGCGATCCGCAGCCTCGTCTACCGCAACCGGGGACGGGCGGTCGCGAGCGAGGTGCCGCGGGGACTCTGGCGCGAGACGGTGGATCCGCTCACCGCCTTCGTGCGGCTGCAGCGGTGGGTGGACTCGCGCCCCGAACCGGGCGCACGGGTGGTCGTGCCGGTGTTCGACGGA
The DNA here is from genome assembly GCA_002898955.1 of bacterium HR39. GTDB lineage: Bacteria > Pseudomonadota > Alphaproteobacteria > Geminicoccales > Geminicoccaceae > HRBIN39. Next base: position 2,266 of record BEIP01000148.1, read on the forward strand.
CGCAAGCGCCTCGACATCGAGGCGGTCTTCGCGGCCGCCGAGCCGCGCGAGGGCGCACCGCTGCTGTGGCGGCTGCGGGTGCGCCTGCACGGCATCGTCGGCTTCGAGGACGGCTACGGCTTCGTCGGCGGCACCCGCGGTCCCGCCCGCTGGCTGGACGTGGTGGTGGACGACGGTCGTTGCCCGGCGCCGCTGCTGGTGGTGCCGGCCGACGGCGGGCTCGACCCGGCGATCACCCGGACCCGGGCGCTCAGGCCGCCCGCTCGTCGAAGGCGATGCCCTTGTCCCGCAGGAGCTGCTGCAGCTCCCCGGTCTCGAACATCTCGCGGACGATGTCGAAGCCGCCGACCAGCTCACCCTTGACGTAGAGCTGCGGGAAGGTCGGCCAGTTGGAGAACTCCTTCAGGGCCTGGCGCAGCTCGGGGTCCTCGAGGACATTGTAAGAGGTGAACTTCACCCCGAGGTGCGAGAGGACCTGCACCACACCGGCCGAGAAGCCGCACTGCGGAAAGATCGGGGTGCCCTTCATGTAGAGCACCACGTCGTCGCTCGCGATCTGCTGGCGGATGCGCTCGAAGATGTCGCTCATGACCGGCTCCCGTTTCCGGCGGTCCGATGGGGGACGCGGGTGACGAGGGCCAGCGCGTGGAGCGTGCCGCCCATGTGCGGGCCCAGCGCCGCGTAGACCATGCGGTGCTGCTCGATGCGGCTCTTCCCGCGGAACGCCTCGGAGGTGATGGTGAGACGGTAGTGGTCGCCGTCGCCGGCGAGGTCCTCGATCACCACCTCGGCGTCCGGGAAGGCGGCGCGCACCAGCCGCTCCAGTTCGGCGGGCGTCATCGGCATGGCGGATCGCTCTCCGGCCCGTCGTCGTCTTCCATCCACCGCGCGAAGAAGCGCCCGTGGGCCTCGCGCAGGACCGCGAGCGATATGGGCCGGGCGTTGCCGAGGATCAACGCGTCGCCGCCGGTGCGCCCGACGATGCGCGCCACCACCCCCTGCTCGCGGGCATCGCGCAGCAGCGCCGCCGCGGCCTTGGGGTCCATTGCCAGCAGGTAGCGGCCCTGGTCCTCGCCGAACAGCCAGCCGAAGATGCCGTCGCTGTCCATGGGCACGGAAAGCCGCGCGCCGATGCCCGAGGCGAGGCACATCTCGGCCGCCGCCACCGCGAGCCCGCCGTCGGAGAGATCATGGCAGGCCCGCACGCGCCCCTTCCGGATCTGCTCGCGCACGAAGGCGCCGTGGCGCTTCTCCAGCGCCGGATCGACGGGTGGCGGCGCGCCCTCCTCGCGGCCGAGGATCTCGCGCAGGAACAGGCTGCAGGACAGCCAGCCGTGGCCGAGGCCCACCAGCACGAGCTGCAGATCGGGCGCGTCGAAGGCGAGGGTGGCGATGCGCGCGACGTCCTCGACCAGCCCGAGCCCGCCCACCTGCGGGGTGGGCAGGATGGCCCGCCCGTCGGTCTCGTTGTAGAAGGAGACGTTGCCCGAGACGACGGGGAAGTCGAGGGCGCGGCAGGCCTCGGCCATGCCCTCCACCGCGGCGACGAACTGGCCCATGATGTGCGGCCGCTCGGGACTGCCGAAGTTGAGGCAGTCGGTGATGGCGAGCGGCATGGCGCCCACCGCGCACAGATTCCGGTAGGCCTCGGCCACCGCCTGGCGGCCGCCCTCGCGCGGATCGGCCTCGCAGTAGCGCGGCGTGCAGTCGGTGGTGAGGGCGAGCCCGCGCTGGGTGCCGTGCACCCGCACCACCGCCGCATCGGCCATGGCCGGCCCGGCCACGGTGTCGGCCATCACGCCCCAGTCGTACTGCTCGAAGATCCAGCGCTTGCTCGCGAGATCGGGCGAGGCCAGCAGGCGCAGGAGCGCCTCGTCGGGCGTGACCGGCACGGCGGCATCGCGGCAGACCACCGGCAGGGGCTTCGGGGGGATCTCGTACGGGCGCTCGTAGACCGGCGCGGCGTCGGCCACCGCCGCCACGGGGATGTCGGCCACCACCTCGCCGCGGTGGCGCACCACCAGCCGGCGGGTGTCGGTGACGCGGCCGATCACCGCGAAGTCCAGCTCCCATTTCTCGAAGATGCGGCGCGCCTCCTCCTCGCGGCCCTCGCGCAGCACCATGAGCATGCGCTCCTGGCTCTCGGAGAGCATGATCTCGTAGGCGCTCATGCCCTCCTCGCGCAGCGGCACGCGGTCGAGGTCGAGCTCGATGCCGGTGCCGCCGCGCGCCGCCATCTCGAAGGAGGAGGAGGTGAGGCCGGCCGCGCCCATGTCCTGGATGGCGACGATGCACTCGTGCTCCATGAGCTCGAGGCAGGCCTCGATCAGGAGCTTGTCGGTGAAGGGATCGCCGACCTGGACCGTCGGCCGCTTCGATTCCGCATCCTCCGAGAATGCGGCCGAGGCCATGGTGGCGCCGTGGATGCCGTCGCGGCCCGTCTTGGCGCCCACGTACACCACCGGATTGCCGACGCCGGCGGCGCGGGCGTAGAAGATGCGGTCCCGGCGCGCCACGCCGACGCACATGACGTTGACGAGGATGTTACCGTTGTAGCGGTGGTGGAAGGTGGCCTCGCCGCCCACCGTCGGCACGCCGACGCAGTTGCCGTAGCCGCCGATGCCGGCCACCACGCCCGAGACCAGCCAGCGGCTCTTCGGATGTTCCGGCGCGCCGAAGCGCAGGGCGTCCAGCAGCGCCACCGGCCGCGCGCCCATGGTGAAGACGTCGCGCAGGATGCCGCCCAC
>BEIP01000149.1 GCA_002898955.1 bacterium HR39
CCGCCGCTTCATCGAGGCCATCCTCACCGGCGTCTCCGCCGGCGTGCTGGGGCTCGATCGCGACGGCCGCATCCTCCTCGCCAACCCGCGCGCCGAAGCGCTCCTCGCCGGGGAGGACGGCCTCGTCGGCCGGCGGCTCGGGGAAGTGCTGCCCGAGGCGGCGCGGCTTCTGGAGCGGGCCGCGGAGGCCGGGGCGCCGGTGGAGGAGCAGCTGCGGCTCGTGCGCGGCGGGCGCGAGTACGTGCTGCTGCGCGCCACCCCGCAGATGGAGGAGGGACGGCTTTCCGGCTTCGTCCTCACCTTCGACGACATCACCGAGCTCATCGCCGCCCAGCGCCAGGCGGCCTGGGCCGAAGTGGCGCGCCGCATCGCCCACGAGATCAAGAACCCCCTCACGCCCATCCGCCTCTCGGCCGAGCGCCTGCAGCGGCGCTACGCCGGCCGGCTGCCCGAGGAGGAGCGCGCCGCCTTCGAGCGCGCCATCTCCACCATCGTCCGCCAGGTGGACGCCATCGGCCGGCTGGTCTCGGAATTCTCCGCCTTCGCCCGCATGCCGCGGCCGCTGCTGCGCGAGGAGGACCTCGTGGAGGTGGTGCGCGAGGCGCTGGAGCTGGAGCGCACCCGCGCACCGCAGATCGACTTCGCCGCCGATCTCCCCCCGCAGCCCCTCCGCCTGCTGCTGGACCGCGAGAAGATGGTCCAGGCGCTCACCAATCTGCTCAAGAACGCCACCGAAGCGCTGACGGAGGCGGGCACGCCGCAGCCGCGCATCGAGGTGCGGGTGCGGCGCGAGGATGGCTGCGCGGTGGTGGAGGTGTGCGACAACGGCCCCGGCCTGCCGCCGGGCGAGCGCCACCGGCTGTTCGAGCCCTACGTGACCACCAAGGCGCGGGGCACCGGCCTCGGCCTCGCCATCGTGCGGCGCATCGTCGAGGAGCACGCCGGGCGGGTGGAGCTGGCCGACCGGCCGGGTGGCGGGACCTGCGCGCGGATTCTGTTGCCGATCCGGCACAGCGAGGCTTGACGGTAACGACCGTCGGCCGCAAGGATGCGCGCACGGAATGCGAAGGCCGGGGACGCCATGAGCGCGAAGGACATCCTCATCGTCGACGACGAGCTCGCCATCCGCGAGGTGGTGGGGGAGATCCTGGAGGACGAGGGCTACGCCGTGCGCCACGCCGCGAACAGCCGCGAGGCCGTGGCCGAGATCGAACGGCGGGAGCCGGCGCTGGTCCTGCTCGACATCTGGCTCGAGGGATCCGAACTCGACGGCATCCAGATCCTCGACTGGATCCGCGCCCACCATCCCGACGTGCCGGTCGTGATGTTCTCCGGCCACGGCACCATCGAGACGGCGGTGGCCGCCATCCGCAAGGGGGCCTACGACTTCATCGAGAAGCCCTTCAAGGCCGACCGGCTGCTGCTCGCCGTCCAGCACGCCCTCGAGGCGGCCCGCCTGCGGCGCGAGAACCGCGAGCTGCGCGCCCGCCAGGACGAGGAAGAGGTGGTGCTGGTGGGCTCGTCGCCGGCGATGGTGAAGCTGCGCCAGACCATCGAGCGCGTCGCCCCCACCAACGCCCGCGTGCTGGTCTCCGGTCCGCCCGGCTCCGGCAAGGAGGTGGTGGCACGCCTCGTCCACGCGAAGTCGCGCCGCGCCCACGGGCCCTTCGTGGTGGTCAACGCCGCCCTGCTCGATCCCGAGCGGGTGGATGCGGTGCTCTTCGGGGTCGAGAGCAGGGAGGGCACGCCGCGCCAGATCGGCGTGTTCGAGCGGGCCGACGGCGGCACGCTGCTGATCGACGAGATCGGCGACATGCCGCTCGAGACCCAGGGGCGCATCCTGCGGGCGCTGCAGGAGCAGCGCTTCACCCGCATCGGCGGTGACCGGCCGGTGGAGGTGGACGTGCGGGTGCTGGCCACCACCAGCCGCGACCTCAAGGCCGAGATCGCCCGCGGCCGCTTCCGCGAGGCGCTCTACTACCGCGTGGCGGTGGTGCCCGTCGAGGTGCCGCCGCTCTCCGAGCGCCGCGAGGACATCCCCGAACTGGTGCGCCACTTCGTCACCCGCGCCGCGCGCCGCCTCGGCGTGCCGCCGCGGCCCTTCTCCGACGAGGCGCTGGCGGTGCTCCAGGCGGCCGACTGGCCCGGCGACGTGCGGCAGCTCGAGAACGCGGTGGAATGGGCGCTGATCATGGCCCAGGGCGAGCCCGGCACGCCGATCCGTCCCGAGGACCTGCCGCCCGATCTCGGCCACGGCACCCTCGCCGCCATGGACCCGGCCGCCAACGGCGCGCTCCTCGCCCTGCCGCTGCGCGAGGCGCGCGAGGAGTTCGAGCGGGCCTATCTGCGCGCCCAGCTCCAGCGCTTCGGCGGCAATGTCTCGCGCACAGCCCAGTTCGTCGGGATGGAGCGCTCGGCGCTGCACCGCAAGCTCAAGGCCCTCGGCCTGCACGATGGCGCCGAGCCGGTTCCGGAGCGGAGCGAGGCGCGGTGAAGGTCGTCGTCTGCGGCGCCGGCCTCGTCGGCTTCAACATCGCCCGCTACCTCGCCCGCGCCGGTCACGACGTGACGGTGATCGACCGAAGGCCCGAGCTGGTGCGCAAGATCGGCGAGACGCTGGACCTGCGGGCGGTGCTGGGCCACGCGGCCCTGCCGGGCGTGCTGGAGGAGGCGGGGGCGGCGGACGCCGACATGCTGATCGCCGTCACCCACCACGACGAGGTGAACATGATCGCCTGCCAGGTGGCGCACTCGCTCTTCGGCGTGCCCACCAAGATCGCCCGGGTGCGCGAGCAGGCCTATCTGGAGCCGCGCTGGCAGGACCTCTTCCGCCGCGAGCACCTGCCCATCGACCACGTGATCTCGCCCGAGGTGGAGGTGGCCCACGCCGCCGCCCGGCTGCTGGCCCACCCCGGCTCGCTCGCGGTGATCCCCTTCGCCGGCGACCGGGTGCGGCTCGTCGGCCTGCGGCTCTCCGAGGAGAGCCCGGTGCTCGACCAGCCCCTGCGCCACCTCACCCAGCTCTTCCCCGAGCTGCAGGTGGTCGTGGTGGGCGTGGTGCGCGACGGCCGCTTCTTCGTTCCCACCGCCGAGGACCGGCTGCTGGCCGGCGACGAGGTCTACTTCGTCTCCGCCACCGCGCACCTCGGACGGGCCATGCACGCCTTCGGCTACGAGAGCGGCCGCAACGACCGCATCGTCGTCGTCGGCGGCGGCAACATCGGCCTCTACCTCGCCCGCGATCTCGAGCGTCAGCTGCGCCCGGTGGGCCTGCGGGTGATCGAGAAGGACCCGGAGCGGGCGGAACACGTGGCCCAGCAGCTCGCCCAGGGCGTGGTGCTCTGCGGTGACGCGCGCGAGGAGGACATCCTCGAGGAGGCGGGGGTGCGCAGCGCCGAGTCGGTGGTCTGCGTCACCGACAGCGACGAGGTCAACGTCATGGTCGGCGTGCTGGCCAAGGACATGGGGGCACGGCGCGCCATGAGCCTCTACAACAGCGCCGTCTACCGGCGCATCCTCGCGGCGGTGGGGGTGGACGTGGGCCTCAACCCGCGCGAGATCACCGTCTCCTCGATCCTGCAGTACGTGCGCCGCGGGCGCATCCGTGCCGTCCACACCCTGCTGGACGGCGAGGCGGAGATCTACGAGATCGAGGCGCTGGAGACCTCGCCGCTGGTGGGACGCAGCCTGCGCGAGCTCCGGATCGGCCGCGACGCCATCGTCGGTGCCATCGTGCGCGGCGAGGAGGTGCTGGTGCCGCGGGCGGACACGGTGATCGAGCCGCACGACCGGGTGGTGGTGCTGGTGCGGGCCGAGGCCATCCGGCGCATGGAGAAGCTCTTCGCCGTGCGCGCCGACTATTTCGGCTGAGAGGAGGCGGGCAATGGGACGCGTGGCGTGGGTGGACGGGCGCTTCGTGCGCCTCGGCGAACCCGCGGTCGGCCTCGAGGACCGGGGCTATCAGTTCGGCGACGGCGTCTACGAGATGGTCAAGGTGGTGGAGGGAATCGCACGCGATCTCGACCGCCACCTCGCACGGCTGGAGCGTTCGCTCGCGGAGATCCGCCTCGCTCCGCCGCCCCGGCGGGATCTCCTGCGGGCGGTGGCGGCGGAACTGCTGCGGCGCAATCCGCTGCGGCTCGCCACCCTGTACATCCAGGTCACCCGCGGCGAAGCGCCGCGGGCGCATCCCTTCCCGAAGGGGGTACACCCGCGGACGGTGATGGTGGTGCGCCGGCTGGTGCCGCCCTCCGAGCGCGACCGGGCGGAGGGGGTGGCCGTGCTCACCGCCCCGGAGATCCGCTGGGCCCGGCGCGACATCAAGACCGTCAACCTGCTCGCCAACGTGCTGGCCCGCCAGAGGGCGGCCGAGGCCGGCTGCCGCGAGGCGGTGTTCGTGGAGGCGGACGGCACCGTCACCGAGGCCTCCGCCGCCAATCTGTTCATCGTCGACGAAGCCGGGGTGCTGCGCACCCATCCGGCCGACGAGCGCATCCTCCCCGGCATCACCCGTGCCGTGGTGCTCGAGCTCGCCCGCGCTCACGGGCTCCCGGTGGAGGAGCGCGCGTTCACCCTGGAGGAGCTCCTCCGCGCCCGCGAGGCCTTCCTCACCGGCACCACCAGCTTCGTGCTGCCGGTCGCCACCGTGGACGGGCGGGTGATCGGCAACGGCCGGCCGGGGGAAGTCACCCGCACCCTCGGGCGGGCCTACTGCGAGCATTCGGGCATCCCGGAGCTGGCGCGCGTCTGGGCGTGACGATCGCCGCAAGACTGCGCGAAAGCGTCGCAATCGCACCGGCGGCGGGGTTGACGGTTCAGGTCTCCGTGCGACATAGGCGCCGAGCCTGCACCACGGGCGCCTCCTCCCACAACAACGACAAGCGGCCGAGGGTCACGACGATGGCGGAAAAACAACAAAACCTGCAGGACGTCTTTCTCAATCACATCCGCAAGGGCAAGGTCCCGGTGACCGTGTTCCTCATCAACGGCGTCAAGCTGCAGGGGGTCAT
>BEIP01000150.1 GCA_002898955.1 bacterium HR39
CCGAGACCTGGTACCGGGCCGGGGACGTGATCCGCATGCTGGACCGCTTCGAGATCGACCACGCCTGGCCGTCCTGGCCCACCAACCGCTGGCTCGGGGCGATGGTGCGGCTGTTCCGCCCGCAGATCGCGCGTCTTCTGATCGAGCGCGACCGGGCGGTGGAGGCGTGGCAACGACGCCATCCGGACCGCGACGTCTACGAGGACCGCGAGCTCGAGGTCACCTCGATCCTGCCGGTCTCCATCGACGACCAGATCCGGCGGATCGAGGAGCGGCTGGGGCTGCGCTGAAGGCGGGGCGGGCGGCGTCCGGCCCGCACCTCATTCGCGCGGGGCCAGCACGAACAGCCCCACGAACAGGCGGCTCATGTCCACCACCCGCGCATGCACGATGCGGAAGTGGCCGTGGTGCTCGACGGCCGCGCGCAGCGCATCGCGCCGCTGGGCCAGCACCACCATGCGCCCCCACGGCGCCAGCACGCGGCGGGCCGAGGCCAGCATGCGCAGGTAGAACTCGAAGAAGTGGATGCCCCGGCCGATCACCCGGCCGAAGGGCGGGTTGGTGACGATGCGGGCGAAGCCGCCTTCGCCCAGCTCCTCGGCGAGCCGGCGGGCGTCGGCCCGCACGATCCGCGCGCCCTCCTCCAGCCGGTTGGCCACCAGATTGCGCCAGGCCCCCTCGACCGCGCGCGGGTCGAAATCGCTGCCCACGCGGATCACGCCGGGCCACACCTCGCCGGCTTCCAAGAGGATGGTGCCGGTGCCGCAGAAGGGGTCCAGGAGCTTCGCTCCCGGCCCCGGATATCCGGCGAGGCGCAGCATGGCGTAGGCCATGTCCGCCTTGAGGGAGACGCGCTGCTCGTAGGGCTTGGCGAAGCGGCGGCTCAGCGGCTCGCGGGTGAGCTGGACCGCCACCGCCAGATCCCGCTCCACCAGATCGACGCGGATCTCCACGTCGAAGCGCTCGAGATCGACGGGCGCGCCGGTCTTCGCCTGCACCGCCGCACCCGCCACCCGCGCCATGTCCATGCTGGTGAAGTCGTGGGTGCCGTGGCGCGTGGGCGTGATGCGAAAGCTCGTCTCCGGCCCGAGCTCCGGGATCTCGGCCGCGCGCAGCGCGGCGTCGAGCTGGGCGAGCTCGCGGCCCGGTTCGAGCTCGAGCTTCAGCACCGGCCGCAGCACGTGGTGGATGGAGCGCATGGAGCGGGCGAGCGCCACCAGCTCCGGCTCCTCCAGCGGTGCCGCCACCTCGACGCGGCCGCGGAAGCCCGCGGGTTCGGCCGACAAGGCCTCCTCGGTCAGACCGGCGGCCGCGGCACGCTCGCGGAATTCCGCGACGACGATGTCCTCGAGGCCGGGGTGGGTGGTGAGGTGCAGGCGTGCGATGTCGGTCATGGCCGCCCGCATATGGGAGCGGTCCGGCCCGGCGCGAAGGGGTCAGCCGCCCGCGGCCAGCAGTTCGCGCGCCTGCTCGATCCAGCGCTCGCGCGCGACGCGCCCGGGAAAGCCGATGGCCTCCTCGATGCGGGCGACGTCCTCCGGCTTCAGTGTGGCGATGTCGGAAAGGCGCGCATAGCCCAGCTCCACGAGCTTCGCCGCGATCACCGGCCCGACGCCGCGGATCCGCTGAAGCTCCTCGCCCGGTGCGCCCGCCGGAGCGCCCTCCGCGCCCGCCTGCGCGCTCTCGGCTGCGGACGCCGGCGGGCCTTCGGCTTCCGCCCGCTCCGGCACGCCCTCGGCCGCGCGGCGTTCGAGCTCGGCGATGCGGGCTTCGAGCGCGCCGATCCGCCCCTTCAGGGCTTTGCGCTCGCGCTCGAGTTCGGCGATGCGCTCCTCCAGCCGCGCGCGCACCTCGGCGTGCTCGCGGTCGACCCGGTCCACCTCCTCGCGGGCGGCGCGACAGCGCTCCTCCCAGCCGCGCAGCGCCGCATCGAGCTCCTCGCGATACCGCCGCGCGAGCAGGACCCACGCCGCGACGGCACCCACCACGAGGCCCAGCAGGAACCAGAAGAAGCCCACGATCCGTCTCCCCTCGATGGAGAGATCATGGCCCGCCCGGCCGCGCGGCGCAAATCACGCGCGGATCAGGGAGCGACCCCGAAGGAACGGGACAGGAGATCGCGGGCGATGCGGCCGGCCGTGAAGCTGCGGCCGGTGGCGAGCGCCGTCACCACCACCCGGGCGGGCGCGAAGAGGCTGCGGTCGATGGCGTAGAAATCGCCGCCCGCGGCGCGGAACAGTTCGGCGAAGGGCCGGCCGTAGCTCGGCGAGGCGGAGCTCGGCAGCGCCCGGGCCAGCGCGCGCGCCTCCTCCTCCGGTCCCTCGACGGTGAGCCACACCTCGCCGCCGTAGAGGATGGCGTCGTTGCTGCGGCCCATGGCGGTGACGAAGTCGGGCGAGGGCGGCGGCACCGGGGCCCAGCCGGTGCCGTCGCGCACCCGCTCCACCGGAAAGCCCAGCTCGTGCACCCGGTGCAGGGCCACCTCCAGCACCCGCGCGGCGATCTGCACGAGCCCCGCGATGCTGGTGGTGGGAGTGACGATCACGACGAGATCCGCCGGATCCACCCCGGCACCCTCGGCCAGCGCCTTCGCCACCGCCCCGTCCGGCAGCCGCGCGTCCTCCACCACGAACACCGCCGGGCTGGCCCCGTCGGCGTAGCCGAGCTCGTCGAACAGGGCCTCGCGGCGGGCGCGCGCCCGGCCGGGCCCGGAGACCATGAGGGTGCGGCGCCGGCCTAAGTCGTCCTCCAGAGTGAGTGCCCAGCCGGCGTACTGGGAGAGCAGGCAGGCGGTGACGGGCTCGGCCGCCTGCACCGCGACGGCGCACGGCCAGGTCCCGCCGGGGGTACCGCCCTGGAGGACCACCGTGCCGAGGCCGCCCATGGCGATCTCGGCGATGCGCCGGCCGGCTTCGGGACTGCCGGGGACGTCGACCCCGGCGTCCACCACCCGTGCACCGGCCACGTCCAGCGTACGGATCCGCAGCATGTCGGCGTCGGCCACGAGGCGCTCCACCAGCGGCAGCGCACGCGCTCCGACGCTCGGGCGAGCTGTCATGACGTCCAGCCTCCGTTCTGGTCTATTGGCGGAATGGTCCGCGAGAGGGACGCATAGACCATCCGGGCGCGCGCTTCCACCAGCCGCGCGCTCGCCCGCGGGTTGCCTGCGGCCGCCAGCACCGTGCACACCGGCCCGCCCGCCGGAATCGAGGTGCCCGGCGGCGGGATGTCGCGGCAGAAGGCGGGCCAGCGGAAACCTTCCGGTACCGCGAGCGGCCCGGCGGCGAAGAGGATGCGCGAGGCGGCCGCGCGGCGCACGGGGAGGCAGGCGGGCAGCCGGCCGCGGCAGGCGGCCACGTGCAGGGCGAAGAGCACGCGGCCGCTCGCCAGTTCCCAGGCGTCCCACGCGGCGGTGGGACGCGGATTGAGTTCGAGGATCCACACGCGGCATCCATCGAGCAGGGCGTCCACGCTCCCGAGCCCCCGCAGGCGCAGCCGCGCGGCGAGGGCCTCGGCCATGGCCGCGAGCCGACGCGCGGTCCCCGCGGGCGGACGGAAGGGGACGTCGACGCCGAGGAAGCGGAAGCTGCCCGGCCGGGTGCGCTGCCGGGCGAAGCCGAGCGCCCTCGCGCGTCTTCCGTCGCCCGCCACCAGCACCGAGACGGGTCGGCCCGCAACCCGGCGCTGGAAGACCGTGCCCGGTCCCGCCCGCACGCCGGCGGCCGGCCGCACGTGGCCGCCGCCGGCCCCGCCGATGCGGCGCACGAGCCATCCGCTCGGATCGGCCGGTGGATCGGCCCGCACCTCGGGATGCGGGATACCGAGCTCCCGGCACAGCGCGGCGAAGGCGAAGGGGTCCTTGGCCCGGGCGACGTCGGCGGGATCGGTCCCCAGCAGTTCCCGCCCTGCCGCGAGCGCGCCGAGGAGCTCCGGCGTGCGCTCGAAGCCCGAGCCGAAGACCAGCGGCACCGGCGCTGGGGCGAGCGCCCGGGCGGCATCGAGCAGGGCCCTCCGCTGGAAGCGCCAGTCGAACGTCACCGGCACGCGCGAGAAGCCGTCGACGCAGCGGCGCAGGTCCTCATCCGCGAAGGCATCGAGGGCGAGCGGCCGGAATCCGGCCCGCCGCGCCGAGCAGGCGATCGCCCGCGCCGAGAGCGCCGCCACCAGTACCCGCTCAGCGGCGGGCGGCATGCCGGCGCGCGGCCTCCAGGGTCTCGTCGATGCCGATGAAGCGCCGTGGGTCGGCGTCGCGCATCGATTCGAGCAGCTCCCGCTCGGTGCGGAACTTCACGTCCCCCACCGCCAGAGCGCCGATGGCGAGGATCTGCGTTCCCTCGATGGGCTTGCAGTCGGCGAAGGGATCCACCCCCTCCACGCCGGAAGGCGGCACCGCGTTGACGTCCACCACCAGCTTCAGCTTCGGGGCGCGGCGGAGGTGTTCGAGGGTGAGGATGCGCACGCCGGCCCGGCCCGCGGCGAAGGCGATGTCGGCGTCCTGCAGCACGTCCACCTTGCGCTCGTCGATGCTGGCATCCGCCGCCATCAGCGCCACCGAGGTGCGCTCGCCGAACTGTTCGGCCCGCATGGCGACGCGATGGACGCCGTCGTGACCGGCCAGCACCACCTTCGCCCCGGCCCTGGCGGCCATGAGCCCGGCCATGCCGCCCACCGGGCCGGTCGCGCCGAACACCACCACCTTCATCCCGGCGAGGCCGTCGCCGCGCGCGGCGAGGCAGCGTTCGGCCACCGCCACCATGGCCGCGGCGGTGGTGAAGGCCCCCGAGGGGTCGACCATCACCGAGATCTGGAAGTGCGGCGGCACCATGGCCTGCTTCGCCGCCTCGAACATGTCGAGGGCGAGGATCGGATCGCGGCCGCCGATCAGCACCGCCGTGCGGGCACCGTCCTGCGGCCGGCGCGAGAAGATGGCGTCCTGGACCAGCCCGCGGACCTGGTCGAGCCCCACGTCGGTATAGGGAGCGATGACGTCGTAGCCGGCG
>BEIP01000151.1 GCA_002898955.1 bacterium HR39
TACAAGTTCGACGTGGCCGACTTCGAGTCCTGCCGGGAGGCCATCGCCCGCATCGAGCAGGAGGTCGGCCCGATCGACATCCTCGTCAACAACGCCGGCATCACCCGCGACGTCACCTTTCACCGCATGACGCCGGAGCAGTGGAACGCGGTGATCCGTACCAACCTCGACTCCATGTTCAACGTCACGCGCCAGGTGATCGAGGGGATGCGCGAGCGCGGCTTCGGCCGCATCATCAACATCTCCTCGATCAACGGCCAGAAGGGCCAGATCGGCCAGACCAACTATTCGGCCGCCAAGGCCGGCGTTCTCGGCTTCACCAAGGCGCTGGCGCTGGAGAACGCCAAGAAGGGCATCACCGTGAACGCCATCGCGCCCGGCTACATCGACACCGAGATGGTGCGCGCCGTGCCGCAGGACGTGCTGGAGAAGGTGATCCTGCCGCAGATCCCCGTCGGGCGGCTCGGGACGCCCGAGGAGATCGCCCGCTGCGTGGTGTTCCTCGCCGCCGACGAGGCCGGCTGGATCACCGGCTCCACCATCACCGTCAACGGCGGCCAGTACATGATCTGAGGCCGGCCGCGACCGGTCCGGCGAGGCGGTGCGGGGCACCCGGCACGGGTGCCCCATCGCGCTTGACGGGCCGTGGTGGCGGCGAGATATGGCCGGGGCCGGAGGAACGTCATGGAGCGTGTCCCCACGATCCGCGAGGAGCTGGAGGCGATCGCCGAGGAGTTCTCCTTCCTCGAATCGCCCCGCGAGCGGCTCGAATACCTGCTGGAGCTCGGCCGCGACCTGCCGCCTCTGGAAGAGGAGGCGAAGCGGGAGGAGAACCGCGTGCGCGGCTGCCAGAGCAACGTGTGGATGGTGGCCGCCTTTGATCCCGCCACGCGCCGGCTCGAGATCCGGGCGGATTCGGACGCGCTGATCGTGCGCGGCCTGATCGCGCTGCTGCTGCGCCTCTATTCGGGACGCACGCCCGAGGAGATCCTCGCCGATCCGCCGGAGGTGTTCGAGAGGATCGGCCTCGGCCGCCTGCTCACGCCCGGCCGGCAGAACGGCCTGTGGTCGATGGTCGAACGGATCCGCGAGATCGCGCGCATCTACGCGCAGGCGCCGGAGCCCGCCCGGCAGGCGGCCTCCTGAGGCTCAGCTCCCGGGGCCGTTTCCTCCGTTGCCGCCCCCGTCCTCGCCGCGCAGCCGGCGCCTCGCCCGCTCCAGCTCCTCGCGCTCGCGCAGATAGTCCTCGGTGGTGCGGGGCTTCGGACGCTCCGGCGTTCCCAGCACCTGCGCGCGGCTGCGCTCGAATTCAGTGATCACCCGGCAGTCGTCGCACATCTCGATGACGGCCGCCTCCTCCTCGCTTTCGTACATCCAGTGGCGGCCCACCAGCATGCTGCGGATCCTGCGGATCATGCTCGGCGCCCCGATGGGCTTGCCGCAGCGCCGGCACAGGAAGGGCTCCTCCTCGTTGAGCACGCGCTGCTCGCGCGCTTCGGGCCCGAGGAAGAGCCGCGGCTCCAGCCGGATCACCTTCTCGGGGCAGGTGCGCGCGCACAGCCCGCACTGGATGCAGGCGATCTCCAGAAAACGCACCTGCGGCTTGTCGGGGTTGTCGAACAGGGCTCCGGCGGGACAGCAGCCCACGCACGACAGGCACAGCGTGCAGCCCGTGGTGTCGATGTGGATGGTGCCGAAGGGGGCACCGGCGGGAAGCGGGATGCTCTCCGGCACCTGCGGCACGGCCGCCGCCAGCCGTTCGACGGCGAGGTGGAAGAGCTGGCGGCGGCTTCCCATCGGCAGGAAATCCGCCTCGGCGAGCGGCCCGGGTGCGGCTTCGGCGAACAGCGCCGCGAGGGCGTCGGGATCGTCCTCGAAGGCGAGACGCACGCGCCCGGGATCCTCGCCGAGCCCGGCGAGCAGCGCGTGCAGGATCTCCACGTTGCGTGCGAGGCCCGCGAACTCGTCGCGCCGCCGCGGCGGTGCCAGCAGGGTGATGCGCGAAGCACCCCAGGCGAGCGCCGTGGCGAGGTGGTCCACCCCGATCTGCGCGAGCTCGCCGAGGCGGACGGGCAGCACCCGCGCCGGCAGGCCGGGGCCGAGGCGGGCGCACGCGGCGATCAGCTCGCCGCCATGGCGGTCCTCGCAGACCAACAGTTCCGGATCGCGCCCGCCGGCACGGCGATATGTGAGGAGAAGCGTGCGCAGGCGGCGGTGGAGGTGTGCGGGCGGCGGCAGGTCGTAGGCGATGGCGCCCGTGGGGCAGACGCCGCTGCAGCTGCCGCAGCCCGCGCAGATCTCGGGCGAGACCTGCACGTGGTCGCCGGCCGGCGCGATGGCGCCGGTGGGACAGACGTCGAGGCAGCGGGTGCAGCCGGTGATGCGGTTGCGGGAATGGGCGCACAGGGCCGGGTCGAGCCGCACGTAGCGGGGCTTCTCGAACTCGCCGGCGAGATCCGCAAGGCGCAGCACGGCCCGCAGCACGGCGGCGGGATCGCGCGGATCGGGCCGCTCATAACCGTCCCGCTTGTCGGGAGCCGGGAACAGCGGCGTTCCGCCGGTGAGATCGAGCAGGAGATCCGTCTCCAGGACCCGGTCACGGCCGGGCTCCTCGAAGCGCAGCGCCCCGCGCGAGGCGACGTCGGCCGCGGCGAAGTCCTCCACCTCGACCCGGAAGGCGCCGAGATGGCCGGAAGCGCCGCGGATGCGACCGCGCAGGATCGGCAGATCCCACACCCGCGGCGGCAGCACCTCCCCGCGCCCGCTCAGCAGCACGGTGGGCTGGAGGCCGGCTTCGAGCAGCAGCCGCGCCTCCTCGAGGGCGCCCTCGTCGTGGCCGCAGACCAGCACGCGGACCTGCGAGGCGAGGTGGACGGCCGGCGGCGGGGGGGGAGCGTCGAGTGCGGCTTCGGCGAGGAGCGCGGCGATCTTGGGGGTGGCCCCGCAGCCCTCCTCCGACCAGCCGGCGCGATCGCGGATGTCGACGAAGACGAGCTCGCCCGCGAAGCCCTTCTCCCCGGCGATCTCGCGGAAGAGCGGCGCCTCCTGCTCGCAGGCGACGAGAAGGGCGTCCCCCTCCTGGAGGGCGCGCTCGAAGATCCCCACCTGTGCGCGGCACAGATGACTCGCCGGCGGCTCCGCACCCTCCGCGTCCAGCGCCCGGGCGAGAGCCTCGGCATCCAGGGGAAAGCCGTGGCGGCAGTTGCAGAGCAGACAGCGCTTGCCGGCGATGCGCACCCGAAGCGGCCTCCCGCGTGCCTCTTTACAGCGGTCCGCGGCCGTGCTTAGCAGAAAGGCGTTCACGGACAAGCGGAAAGCGGTCCATGGCGGAGACGGGAGGCGGACGGCCGGGGTACGCGCGCATGCGGCTGGGCGTGATCATGGAGCGGCGGCGCATCGACCATCCCTGGCAGAAGTGGCGGGTTGCGGCCGTCGAGGTGCTGCCGGAGCCCCCGGAGCTCGAGCCGGGCCGGCCCATGGTCGAGGACGAGGCCGTCTCGCGGTACTACGGAGGGACCTTCGTCCTCGAACTGTTCGCCGACGAGACCGAGGCCTACAAGTACAACCTCTCCGCCAGCCGTCCGGCGGTGTACGTGATCCTGAGCGAGGATCCGGCGGCCCGTGACGGGTTCCGTGCCATGCGGGTGAGCGCGTCGCCCTGGGACGCCCAGGCCCACGGCGAGACCGCGCTCGACCGGGTGGACGCCGTCCCCATGCCGGAGCCGGTGCTGGCCTTCGTCAAGGACTTCGTGGACCGCTGGTACCGCGACCGTCCCTTCCACAAGCGTCGCCGCAGGGGGGCCGACCGGCCGCCCGGCGAGGGCAGCGAGTTCGTGCCCCTCGGCGGCGGGGAGGAGGGGTCGTGACCGACGCGAAGGAGGAGGGCTTCCTCGCCCGCTGGGCGCGGCGCAAGCGCGAGGCGGCGCGGGAACGGCGGGAGGAGCCGGAGCGGCACGGGAGCGGGCAGGTGCCGGCCGGGGTCGGGAACGCCGGCACGGCGTCGGCGGCCGGCGCCGTGGCGGAGCCCGACGCGTCGCCGGACGACGGGCGCGAGCCGGAGGATCCCGCCGGCGAGCTGCGCCGTCTCGGGCTGCCGGATCCGGAGGCCCTGGGGCCGGACGCGGACTTCCGCGTCTTCTTCACGGCGGAGGTGCCCGCCTGGCTGAAGCGGCGGGCGCTGCGGCGGCTGATCCGGGTCAACCCGATCGTGCGGATGGTCGACGGGCTCGACTCCGACGCCGACGACTTCACCGACGCGGCCACCGTCACGGCCCTTCTCGAGAGTCCGGGGCGGACCGCGGAAGAGTTGCGCCGCCGCCTGCGGGCGTTCGTCGAGGGGGGCGAGGACCGCGAACGCGCCGCGGGCGAAGCCTCCGCCCGCGAGCCGGCGGCGGAGGGTGTCGGCGACGGTGCGAGCGCGAGCGGCGCCGACCGGGAAGCGGGCGACGTCCGGCGGGCCACCGTCCGGGCGGTAGAGGCCGGGAAAGACGGTCCCGCCGTGTGAATTCTTCTCTCTTGCGGCACCCGTCGTGCGGGTTTAGAATGTTTCGCGGTTCGGGAGGCACGGACAGCCCACCGGGCGGGTCCGGGCCGGAGACGGCAGGGATGGGCGGCACACCGCTCGCCATCGTCGCGGAAGAGGAGCTGGCGCGGGCGTGCCTCTACGGCCTGCTGTCCGCCTGGCTGGCGGCGCCGCCCTCGCTGGAGCTGCTTTCCCTCACCTCCGGGCTCGGCGGGGAGGGCGAGGTCGGCGCGGCGCTGGGCGAGCTGGCCGAGGCCGCCCGCGAGGCCGATCCGGCCGCCCTCGAGCGCGAATATTTCGATCTGTTCGTCGGGCTCGGGCGGGGCGAGCTGGTCCCCTACGCCTCCTACTACCTCACCGGTTTCGTCTACGAGAAGCCGCTCGCGGACCTGCGCGCCGAGCTGGAGCGTCTCGGGGTGCGCCGGCGCGAGGGCAACCACGAGCCCGAAGACCACATCGCGAAGATCGG
>BEIP01000152.1 GCA_002898955.1 bacterium HR39
CCCTCGAGGAAGAAGGGATCGAGGGGAACGCCGTGACGCTCCGCCACCTCCCGGTAGGCGCGCTGCACCGCCGCCACGTAGTCGGGTCCCCAGTTGCGCGGCGCCTCGATGCCGGCGAGGAAGACGGCCACGCCCCGGGCCCTCGCGCGCGCCACGATGGTGTCGAGATTGCGGGCGAGCTCGTCGGGCGGCAGACCGCGCAGCACGTCGTTGCCGCCGATCTCGACGATCAGGTGCGTCGGCTCCTCCGCCAGCACCCGGTCGAGGCGGCCGAGCGCCCCCGCCGAGGTGTCGCCCGAGACACCCGCGTTCAGCACCCGGCACGGATAGCCCCGCTCGCGCAGGCGGCGCTCCAGCACCGCGGGGAAGGCCTCGGTGGCGGGATCGGCCAGTCCGTAGCCGGCCGTGAGGGAATCGCCGAGGACGGCGATGGTGCAGTCCCGGGCGGCCGATGCGGCGGCCGCGGGCGGAGCCACGGAGGCCAGCAGCAGGGCCGCGAGCCCGCCGAGGAACGCACGACGCTTGGCGGCCCTCCGGCCATCGCCTAGGAACGGCGTCACCCGGTGGCGAGGAGAAGGGTCATGACCACCGTCCAGGAGATCCTCGAGCGGATCGAGCGCGAGCGGGTGCGCATCGTGCACGTGCGCTTCACCGATCTCGCCGGCCGCTGGCGGCACACCGCCATCGACGCGGCCAGCGTCGACGAGGTGGTGCTGACCAACGGACTGTTCATCGACGGCTCCGCGGTGCCCGGCTGGCGCGACGTCACCGAGGCCGACCTGCTGCTGCGTCCCGACCTCTCCACCGCCTTCCTCGATCCCTTCACCGCCCAGCCGACGCTGGTGCTGCTGGCCGACGCCTCCGATCCCGCCACCGGTCTCGGCTACGAGCGCGATCCCCGCGCCATCGCCCGCCGGGCGGTGGAGCACCTGCGGCGCACCGGCATCGCGGACACCGCCTTCTTCGCGCCGGAGATCGCCTTCTTCGTCTTCGACGACGTCATCGTCGAGCAGGAGCCGACGCGGCTGGGCTTCCGGCTCGAGGCGACGGAGAACCGCGCCGCCTCGGCCCGCAGCTACGCCACCGGCAACACCGGTCACCGTCCGGCCCCCGACGCCGGCTATCTGGCCATGCCGCCCGCGGACCACCTGCTGGACCTGCGCGCCGAGATCGCCACCATCCTCGGCCAGCTCGGCTTCGGCCGCATCCAGCACCGCCATGCCCGTGCCACCTCCCAGTGCGAGCTGAGCATCCGGCACGACGATCTGGTGCGCACGGCCGACCGGGTGCAGATCCTGAAATACGTGGTCCACCAGGTGGCCGCCTCCTACGGCAAGACGGCCACCTTCCTGCCGCGGCCGCTGTTCGACGAGCCGGGCTCGCACCTGCACCTCAACGTCTCGCTGTGGAAGGACGGACGGCCGCTGTTCGCCGGTCAGGACTACGCGGATCTCAGCCGCCTGTGCCTGTCCTTCGTGGCCGGCATCCTCCTCCACGCGCGTGCCCTCAACGCCTTCACCAACCCCACCACCAACAGCTACCGGCGCCTGCACCCGGGCGGCGACGAGCCGACGCTGCTCACTTACGCCGCCTTCAACCGCTCGGCGGCGGTGCGCATCCCCTTCGCCGCGGGTGCGGAGAACAAGCGCATCGAGCTGCGCTTCCCCGATCCCACCGCCAACCCCTATCTGGCCTTCGCCGCGGTGCTCATGGCCGGGCTCGACGGCGTCCGCCGCGGACTCGAGCCGGGCGATGCGCTGGATCGCAACGTCTACGACCTCCCGCCCGCCGAGCTCGCCGAGGTGCCGCGCGCGGCCCGCGATCTCGAGGAGGCGCTGGCCGCGCTGGAGGCCGACCACGGCTTCCTGCTGGAGGGCGACGTGTTCCCGGCCGACCTGATCGCGGCCTACATCGCGGTCAAGCGCCGCGAGATCGAGCGCATCGCCCGCATGCCGCATCCGCTCGAGTTCGCCCTCTACTTCGGGCTGTGAAGGGCTCGCGGGGGTCATGGAGGCGCAGGGCGCCGGTACCGGGGCGCGCGAGGTCCTGCTCGACCGCCGCTTCCTCGCGCTGTTCGCTGCCCAGTTCTGCGGCGCAGCCAACGACAATCTGCTGAAGGCGGCGACCGGTCTGCTGCTGGTCTTCGCCGCCGATCCGCAGGAAGGAGCGGCGCTGGCGACGCTCGCGGGGCTGCTGCTGATGCTGCCGTTCCTGCTGGCTTCGCCGCTCGCCGGCGAGCTCGCCGACCGCTTCCCCAAGCCTTCGCTGCTGCGCATCACCAAGGCGGCGGAAGTGGGACTGGCCCTCGCCGCACTCCTCCTGCTGCCGCTGCTCGAACCGCTGCCATTGCTCGTGCTCGTCTTCCTCATGGGCCTGCAGTCCACCTTCTTCGGCCCGCTCAAGTACGGCCTGCCCGCCGAATGGTACGACGGCCCGCGGCTGCTGCTGGCCAACGGACTGCTCCAGGGATCCACCTTCCTCGCCATCCTGCTGGGGACGCTCGCGGGCAGCCTGCTCGCCGCCACGGCGGGGGCGCGGGCCGTGGGGACGGCGACCCTCGCCCTGGCCCTGATCGGTTTCCTCCCCACCCTGCTGGTGCCGCCGCAGCCGGCCGCCGATCCGGCTCTGCGGCTCCACGCCAACCCGCTTCCCGCCCACCGGGCGCTGCTGCGCTGGCTGCGGGCCCATCCGCGCCTGTGGCGGCTGGTGCTGGCGCTGTCGTGGTTCTGGGGGCTCGGGGCGGTGTGGCTCGCCCAGGTGCCGGCCTATGCGCGCGAGGTCTCCGCCGCCGACGAACGCGAAGCCGCGGCGCTGCTCGCCGCCTTCGTGGTGGGAATCGCCGCCGGTGCCCTGGTCGCGGGCCGCGTGGCGGGCCCGCGCATCGGCACCGCGCACGCCGCGCCGGCCATGGCGGTGGTGGCGGCTGCCGGGCTGGACCTCACCCTGGCGCTGGGAGCCCCTGCACCCGGCACCGCGCTCCTCGCCTCGTGGAGCGGCTGGCGGCTGCTTGTCGATCTAGCCGTGCTCGCCTTCGCGGGCGGGCTCTATGCGGTACCGCTGCTCACCCGCCTGCTGGCGGACACCCCGGCGACCCACCGCGGGCGGGTGGTGGCGGCCAACAATGTGGTGAACGCCGTCCTCATCGTGGCGGTGTCGGCGCTCGCCACGGTGCTGCCGCCGCTCCTGGGGAGCGTGCGGATCGTGCTGCTGCTGGCGGCTCTGGCCGCAGCGGTGCTGGCCCTGTGGCTGTGGTGGCGGCCTCCCGTCGCGGCACCGCTCGCCGCCGGGGGCGGCACCGACCGGGAGGCCGCGTGAGCGTTCAGCGGATGGCTTCGAGGATGCTCACATAGGAGGCCACGCAGGCGCCGCCCATATTGTAGAGGCCGCCGACCTCCGCATCCTTCACCTGCATCTCGCCGGCCTCGCCGCGCACCTGCATGGCGACCAGCGCGTGCATGGACACGCCCGTCGCGCCGATGGGATGGCCCTTGGCCTTGAGCCCGCCCGAGGGATTGACCGGCAGCCGCCCGTCCTTCTCCGTCCACCCCTCGAGGATGGCCCGCGCCCCCTGCCCGCGCGGGGTGAGGCCCATGGCCTCGTACTCGATGAGCTCGGCGATGGTGAAGCAGTCGTGGGTCTCCACCACGTCGAGGTCCCACACCGAACCCAGGCGGGCCTGATCCAGCGCCTTCTTCCACGCTACCTCGCAGCCCTCGAAGGCCACCACGTCGCGCCGGCTCATGGGCAGGAAGTCGTTGACGTGGACGGCGGCGCGGAAGGCCACCGCGCGCGGCATGGAGAGCGCCGTCTCCACATCCGTGAGCACCAGCGCGGCGGCGCCGTCCGAGACCAGCGAACAGTCGGTGCGCTTGAGGGGCGGCACGACGATCGGGTTCTTCTCGGACGGCTCGCGGCAGAACTCGACGGTGAGCTCCTTCCTCATCTGCGCCCAGGGATTGGCGCAGCCGTTCCTGTGGTTCTTGGCGGCGATGCGCGCCATGGCCTCGGTCTGGTCGCCGTAGCGCTGGAAGTAGAGCTGGGCGATCTTGGCGAAGACGCCGACGAACCCGCCCTCGATGTCGCCCTCCTCCTTCAGATAGGCCGCCTTGCGCAGGATGCGGGCGATCTCCGGATTGGGCAGATGGGTCATCTTCTCCACGCCCACCACCAGCACGAAGCGGGCGCGCTTGGCCTCGATGGCGCGGAGACCCTGATAGACCGCCGCCGAGCCCGTGGCGCAGGCGTTCTCCACCCGGGTGGCGGGGCGGAAGCGCAGCCGTTCGTCCGCCTGCAGCACCAGCGGGCTGGTGAACTCCTGCTCGGAGAAGCCGCCGTTGAAGTGGCCGAGGACGATCTCGTCCACCTCTTCCGGCCCGATGCCGGCGTGGGCCAGAGCGCCGGCCGCCGCCTCGACGATCAGGTCCTCGACGTCGCCTCCCTCGTGCCGGCCGAAGGGCAGGTGGTGCCAGCCGACGATGCAGGCGGTCATGGCCGTTCTCCTCTCCCGGACGGTGTGCGGATCGCCATCCCATGCGCCGATCTAGCGCCGCGGGCACCCGCCGTCCACGCGACGTCCGCGCACCAGGGCGTCAGCCGGCCTCCACCACGAGCGCGCCCCCCTCGATCCTAAAGCGTACGGCCCGCACCGCCTGCGCCCAGCGGGCGGCCCGCTCGAAGCCGCCGAAGGTGTAGAGGTGCACGGCCGTGAGCGGCAGCTCCGCGTCCTCCAGCACCCCCGCGGCTCGATGCCCGCCTCCGCGAACAGCCCCGTGTCGAGCAGGGCGAGGGAGTCGGGAAAGGGTCCCCCGTGCCTCGCCGTCGCCGGCGATCACCAGGAATGCGCGCACGCCCACTTCGCGGAAGGCCCGCAGCACTCCGGCGAGCTCCTTGTGCGAACGGATGCGGCGCGCCGCGACGTGCGGCACGGGCGAAAGGCCGGCGGCGACGAGACGCTCCGCCAACGCGACGCGCCCTCTC
>BEIP01000153.1 GCA_002898955.1 bacterium HR39
TTGCCGTCGGCGAATTCGGTGAGCCCGCCGGCCTCGATCACCGCGTCCAGCACCGTGAACCCGGGCCGCCAGACCATCGCCCGGGGCTGTACCGCCTCGCCGACGATGCGCACCCGCTGCTCGGCCAGCCCGGCGCTCTCGGCCACGATGACCGTCACCCGCGGCTCCTGGACGAAGGTGCGCAGGCGCTCCTCCAGCTCGGCCGACAGCTCGACCGGCGTGCGCCCGGCCGCCACCAGCTCCCCCACGAGCGGCATGGAGATGCGGCCGTCGGGCCGGACCCGCAGGGTGAGCGACAGGTCGCGGTCCTGCCAGACGAAGACGGAGAGCTGGTCACCGGGCACGATGCGGTAGGTCTCACCGGCGAGCGGCGTGGCGCGCGGTAGGGGAGGCGCCTCGGGCAGGGCCGTGCAGGCCGCGAGCAGGGCTGCCACCGGCACCAGCACGACGCACATGCGCAGAGCGGCGAGGACGAGGACGCGCGTCGACGATCCCGGGCGCAATATCCTCGTACGCCAGAGAGCCGTCCGTCCGCACAGTCCGCCGGTCATCGGCCGTCCTCCGCCGCTCCGGACCGTATCGTAGCATCGTCGTGCCACCGTTCATCCCGGCCGCCGACCGCCCGCATACCATGGGGGAGACGGCGGCGACTGGCAAGCGCCGGCGGCACGTGCACCTTCAATTGCAAATGTGTTCCCGAGACGGTCTTATACGCGCAAAAGATGAAGGCGGCGTTAAACGCCGCCCTCCTTCGCATCCCCGGATGTCGGAACGGCCCGAAAGGCCGGCGGGGCCCGGAGGGCCCCGCCGCGCGGCGTCCGTCCCGCGGACCGGCCGCCTCAGCTCTGGCCGCGCAGCCGCTTCGCCTCGGCGATGAGCTGATCGACCACGCCCGGATCGGCCAGGGTGGTGGTGTCGCCCAGGTCCCGGTACTCGCCCGCGGCGATCTTGCGCAGGATCCGGCGCATGATCTTGCCGGAGCGGGTCTTGGGCAGGCCCGGCACGAACTGGATCACGTCCGGCGTGGCGATGGGGCCGATGAGCCGGCGCACCTGCTGCTTGAGTTCCTGGGCGAGCTCCTCGGAGGGCTGCACGCCTTCCTTGAGGATGACGTAGCAGTAGATGCCCTGGCCCTTGATGTCGTGCGGGAAGCCCACCACCGCCGCCTCGGCCACGGCCGGGTGCTGGACGAGGGCGCTCTCGATCTCGGCGGTGCCGAGCCGGTGGCCGGAGACGTTGATCACGTCGTCGACGCGGCCGGTGATGAAGTAGTAGCCGTCCTCGTCGCGACGCGCTCCGTCGCCGGTGAAGTACATGCCCTCGAAGGTGGAGAAGTAGGTCTGGACGAAGCGCTCGTGATCGCCGAAGACGGTGCGCATCTGACCCGGCCAGGAGTCGAGCATGACGAGATTGCCCTCGGCCGGCCCCTCGAGGATCTTCCCCTCGTTGTCCACCAGCGCCGGCTTGACGCCGAAGAACGGCCTGGTGGCCGAACCCGGCTTGAGGTCGATGGCGCCGGGCAGCGGGCTGATGAGGATGCCGCCCGTCTCCGTCTGCCACCAGGTATCGACGATGGGGCAGCGCTCCTCGCCCACCACCCTGTAGTACCAGCGCCAGGCCTCCGGGTTGATGGGCTCGCCCACCGTGCCCAGCACCCTGAGGCTCTTGCGCGAGGTGCGCTTGACCCAATCGTCGCCCTCGCGCATCAGCGCGCGGATGGCGGTGGGGGCGGTGTAGAAGATGTTGACCTGGTGCTTGTCCACCACCTCCCAGAAGCGCGACCAGGTCGGGTAGTTGGGCACGCCCTCGAACATCAGGGTGATGGCGCCGTTGGCGAGCGGCCCGTAGACGATGTAGGTGTGGCCGGTGACCCAGCCGACGTCGGCCGTGCACCAGTAGACGTCACCGTCGTGGTAGTCGAAGACGTACTTGTGGGTCATGGCCGCGTAGACCATGTACCCACCGGTGGTGTGCAGCACGCCCTTCGGCTTGCCGGTGGAGCCGGAGGTGTAGAGGATGAACAGCGGGTCCTCGGCGTCCATGACCTCGGGCTCGCACGCCTCGGAGGCCTTCTCCAGCATCTGCCCGAGATCGAAGTCGCGGCCCTCGACCCAGTTCACGTCAGCACCGGTGTAGCGGTACACCAGCACCTTGATGTCCGGGTCGCACTTCTTCAGCGCCTCGTCGGTGTTGGCCTTGAGCGGAACGCGCCGGCCGCCGCGGATGCCCTCGTCGGCGGTGACGACCAGCTTGGCCCTGGCGTCGTTGATGCGGTCCGCGAGGCTCTCGGCCGAGAAGCCGGCGAAGACCACCGAGTGGATGGCGCCGATGCGCGCACAGGCCAGCATCGCCACCGCCACTTCGGGGATCATGGGCAGGTAGATGGTCACCCGATCCCCCTTGCGAACGCCCATCTCCTTGAGGACGTTCGCCATCCTGCACACCATGCGGTGCAGCTCGCGATAGGTGATCCTGCGGTCCCTGGAGGGATCGTCGCCTTCCCAGACGATGGCGACCTGATCACCCCGCGTCTTCAGGTGACGATCGACGCAGTTGTAGCAGGCGTTGAGCTGGCCGTCGTAGAACCAGCGGATGTGGACGTCGGGACGCTTGAACGAGACGTCTTTGATCTTCGTCGGTTCGCGGTACCAGGAGATGAACTGCCTGGCCTGCTCGGCCCAGAAGCCTTCGGGGTCTTCCATGGACCGCCGGTACATCTCTTCGTACTTCTCGCGGGTGATCCACGCCCGCGCGGCCCATTCCGGCTTGACGGGATAGACCTCCCCGTAGAGGGCGGTACGGTTCTCGACCGGCTGCGCCTTCGCCATGGTTCCCTCCCTTCGCGCTGCTGCCGGGATGTCGGCGGAAGGTGGAGCACGGGAGGAACCGCGCTCCAATGGCACTGCTGCTTCTTGTCGCAATATGGCCACACCCCGATGGAGCGTGCAAGGGGGTCAGGTGGGGCGGCGGCGCAGCACCAGATCCGGCAACAGGGCGACGACGAGCAGCGCGACGCCCGCGAGATCGGTGTAGAACCCCGGCACCACCAGCACCATGGCCGCGGCGAAGAGGCACGCCCGGCGCCAGAGCTGCAGCGGTCCGATCAGATGACCGGCGAGCGAGGCGGCGAGGCAGCCGACCCCGACGCAGGCGGTGGCCGCGGCCAGCAGCACTTCGGGCCAGGTGCCCTCCACGAGGAGTGCCGGACCGAAGACGAACATGAAGGGCACGATGTAGCCGGTGAGGCCCAGCCGCACCGCGGTGACGCCGGTCTCCCACAGATTGGCTCCCGAAAGACCGTTGGCGGCGTAAACGGCGAGCGCCACCGGCGGGGTGATGGCCGACAGCACGGCGAAGTACAGGGCGAAGAGATGGGCGGCGGGCTGGGCGACGCCGAGTTTGACGAGCGCCGGCACCAGCAGCGCCACCTGCATGATGTAGGCCGGAGTGGTGGGGATCCCCATGCCCAGCACGATGCCCGCCACCATGGTGAGCAGCAGGGCCGGCAGCAGGGCGTTGGCGGCCAGGTCGAGCACCAGGCTCGTGAAGGTGATGCCGAGGCCGGTCAGGGTGATCACGCCGATGACGATGCCGGCGCAGCCGCAGGCCAGCGCCACCGGCACGGTGTTGCGGGCGCCCGCCACGCAGGCCTCGAGGATGTTGTCGAGGGTGACGGCGCCGCGCGTGGTGGCGCGCAGCAGCGCCACCGGGAAGACCGAGGCGATGCCGGTCAGCGCCGCGAAGGGCGCGCTCCAGCCCGCCACCAGCATGCCGACGATGACGAACAGCGGGATGGCGAGATGCCCCTCCTCGGCCAGCACCCGCCCCAGCGACGGCAGCTCGGCCCGCGGCAGGCCGACGAGGCCGGTGCGCCCGGCCTCGAAGTGGATCGCGGCGAAGAGGGCGATGTAGTAGAGCAGCGCCGGGATCAGCGCCCACACCGTGACCTGCAGGTACGACACGCCGAGGAATTCGGCCATGACGAAGGCGGCCGCGCCCATGATCGGCGGCATGAGCTGGCCGCCGGTCGAGGCCACCGCCTCCACCGCCCCGGCGAAGGAGGCCCGGTAGCCGAGCCGCTTCATGAGCGGGATGGTGAAGGCGCCGGTGGTCATGACGTTGGCCACCGCCGAGCCCGACACCGTGCCGAACAGGGCCGAGGTGATGCAGGCCACCTTGGCGGGACCGCCGGTGGTGTGGCCGGCCAGTGCCAGCGCGAGGTCCATGAAGAACTTGCCGGTGCCGGTGCGCTCCACCGCAGCCCCGAAGAGGATGAACAGCATCACATAGGTGGCCGAGACGCTGGTCGGGATGCCGTAGATCCCCTCGGTGGAGACGTAGAGCTGCTCCATCAGCACCTGCGGCGAGACGTCGGTCAGGAACAGGGCGTAGGCGAGGAACGCGAGGGCGGTGAGCGGCAGGGCGGCGCCGAGCGCCCGGCGCGATGCTTCCAGCAGGGCGATCAGGATGACGAAGCCGAAGAACCAGTCGGCCGGCCGCAGGTCGTCGACGTAGATGAAGCGGCTGTAGATGTAGTCGAGACTGAGGATCGGATAGGCGGAGGCCGCGAGCGCTCCCAGCGCGAACAGCAGATCGAGCGGTCCCGGCTTCTCCAGCTCGCTCTTCGCCCGCATGGGGAAGATCAGGAAGGCCAGCACCAGGGCGAAGCCGAGGTGCGCGGCCCGCAGCACCAGCGAATCGGGCGCACCGAAGAAGCCGACGTAGAGGTGAAAGGCGGTCATCGCCAGGGCGATCAGGAAGACCGCCCTGGCGACGACGCTTCCCTCGCGCAAAGCGCGCAGCACGGAACGCTACCCTGCCCGCGCGGCCTCAGAGGGCGCCCTTCTCGCGGTAGAACGTCTCGGCGCCCGGATGGAAGGGCACGCCGATGTCGGCCGCCATGCCCTTCGCGTCG
>BEIP01000154.1 GCA_002898955.1 bacterium HR39
ATCAGATTGGCCGCCTCGATCACGGCGACGCTCACCGCCAGCACCAGAGCGATGCGCCCGAGGCGGTCGAGCAGCGCCTGGCCGGTGGGGGTGGCGAGGAAGTCGAGCACCCGCAGGCCCCACGCCTGCAGCACCACCAGCACCGCGACGACCACCACGACGGACTTCAGAAGAAGACGCAGGATCCGCAGATAACGCCTTCGAAGGTCGGGAACCTCCTCGCCTTCCGCAGCCCGCGGCGTGAACCAGCGGTCGACCAGCAGGCACAGCGCCCGCGCCGTCACCACCGTCACCAGCGTGGTGAGGACGGCACGGGAAAGGAACTCGAGGCCGCCGGGGATCTCGAGGGCGAAGACGAGATATTCCGCGAGCACGAGCCCGCCCGCCGCGAGGTGCCAGCTGCGGGCGAGCCGCTGCCAGGGGAGGAAGGAGGAGAGCGGCCCGGCGATGTGCGCCGCGCGCTCGGCCAGCCATGCGCCCACCGGCTCCCGGTAGCGGGCGATGTTGGCGAGCACCACCACCGTGCCAACCAGATAGAGCAGCCGCTGGAACAGGCCGTGCAGGGTCCACGGCAGGCCGAGGTCGAAGGCGATGCGCAGGAGCGTGGTGCCGTAGACGAAGATGACGTTGAGCAGCACGACGCGGCGGAACAGCGGTCGCGCCACCTCTCCGGGCAGCGGCACGAGGCGCCGCGGCCGCGCGTAGGGAGCCAGCATCGCTTTGGCCACCGCCGCCAGCGTGCGCGCGATCAGCACGCCCACCAGCAGATCGCGCGCGACGGTGTGCACGAGCGGCGGCGTGTCCTGCAGCACCACCCCCCAGGTGACGCCGGCGAAGACGGACACCGCGACCACCTCGCGCACGAAGGTCAGGAGCGCCGCGAGGCGCGGGGAGGGCTTTCCGGCATCCGCGCGGCGGGTAATGGGACGTGTCGCGAGGCGGAACAGCAGTCCCGCGGCGATGCCCGCGGCGAGCGCGAGGCCGAGCTGGCGCAGCACGTCCAGCCACAGGGCGCGGCGCAGCGGATCCTGCCATTGGTGCTGCAGCCAGGCGAACAGGAAGCCGAGCCGCTGGTCGATGCGCAGCATGTCGGAGAACGCCCGGCGCACCGCTTCCACCCGCCGCAGCACCGCATCCCGGAAGATCTCGGCGGCGGTCACCAGCGCGCTGGGCCGCTGGGGTTCGCGCGAGACGGCGAGCAGCGCCTCGAGGTTGCGCAGGAACGCCTCCCGCTTCGCATCGTCGCGCAGCGTGGCGACCAGCTTTTCGAGCCTGGCCCGCTCCTCCGCCGAGAGCTGCGGGGTGGCCGGAGCTGCCGCGGCACCCCCATCCGTCGTGGCGGCCTGCTGCCCGCTCCCGGCATCCGTGGTGTCCGAAGACGCGCCGGCCGCGCCTTCAGCCGGTGCCGGCACCTCCGCGGGCGGCGACGTGCCCTCCACCGTGCCGGCGGCGGTCTCCGGCGCTGTGCCGGTGGCGGCCGGGGCGGCGCTTTCCGGGCCCCCCGGGCCATCCGTCGCGGGCGTGGCGGGAGCTCCGGTCCCCGGGGACGGCGCGACGGCCGCGGGGCCGTGCTCCGGCGGCGCCGCGGCGGGAGCGGGCGTCCGGGCGGCGAGCGGAAGAACCCCCAGCAGGGCTGCGAGGACGAGAGGGACGATCGGCCTCATTCGGCGAGCTCCGGACGACGCAGCACGTCGGCGAGCAGGTGCTCGACCGGCGCGTGATCGTCGGTGAGGACGGGAACGTCCGCCGGCAGGTCCATGCGGTCGGGGTAGAGCCGCACGAAGGCGTAGCCGGACTCGGCCCGCGCGTCCACCAGGGGTGCGGCGAGCGGCAGGGTGCGGCCGGCGAACACCACCCAGGTGACGCGTCCCTCGGCCATGCGCGCCTGGTCGATCTCCAGCCACGCCTCCACCCGCGGGAACACCTCGCGCAGCGTGCGGATCAGGGCGGCGAGGAAGCGGGGCTCGCGGCGCCGGTCGACGATGTTCAGCGCCACGAAGCCGCGCGGCGTGAGCCGCTCCGCCACGAGCGCGAAGGCCTCGCGGGTGACGAGGTGGAAGGGGACGTCCACGTCGCGGAAGGCGTCGACCAGGATGAGGTCGAAGCGCAGCGTCGGATCGAGGCGGGCCAGCGCCCGCCTGCCGTCCTCGTGCAGGATGGTGGTGGCCGGATCGGGGCGGTACCACAGCCGCGCCAGGGCGATGCGGGTGACGGCCGGGTCGATCTCCGCCACCACCTGCAGCCGCGCCCGGCCGGCGAGCGTCCGCGGCCAGGTGTAGGCGCCGCCGCCCAGATGGTAGACGGCCGGCGGATCGTCGCCGAGCGCCGCCCGCAGCGTGCGCTCCACCAGCACCAGGTAGGGCGAATAGAGCAGCCGGGGATCGTCGCGGTCGTTGATGCCGTGGACCAGATGGTCCAGCACCAGCGCCCGGCTCGGGCGGCCGGTGAGGTGGGTGAAGTCGGGGGTGCGGATGCAGTAGTAGGCGCTCTCGACCTCGCAGGGCGATTCGAAGGCGCGCAGCGCCCGCCCCCACGCCCACAGCGGCAGCGCCGCGAGGGGCAGGATCGCGGCGAGTGCGAGGGCCGCGCGTGGCCGGCGCAGCAGATGCGCGGACGCCAGCAGGGCGAAGAGCCCGGCCACCAGCAGCACGCTGCGGGTGGACCCCAGAAGCGGCACGAACAGGAGACCGCCGGCCAGCGTGCCGAGGATGCTGCCGAGCGCGCCGGCGGCGAACATGGCCCCGAGCACCCGACCCGCCCGCGCGGGCGCGGCCAAAAGCGCCGCCCGGGTGGCGATGGGGGAGACCGCTCCGGCCGCGGCCGACGGGACGGCGAAGAGGGCGAGCGAGAGCAGCGCCACCTGCAGCGGTAGCTCCACATCCCCGCCGAGCAGCCGCGGTGCGAGCGCCCGCAGCAGCACCGGCACGGCCAGGGTCGAGACGGCCGCGACCGCCAGCGCGCCGGCGAGGCGCAGATCGAGCACGTCGTTGCGTCCCGCCAGCAGCTCGCCGACGAGATGGCCCGCCGAGAGGCCGGCCAGCACCACCGCGATCACCGCCGTCCAGGTGTAGAGGGTCGCGCCCACATAGGGGGCGATCAGCCGCACGGCGACGATCTCCAGCACCAGCGCGCCGGCCGCCACCAGGAAGACGGTCAGCGCCCGCGCCGCCACCGCCGCCGTGCCGCCGCGCTCCCGCATCTCTCCCATGCTCCTTGCGCTCCGGGGCCACCTCGCCGGCTGCTTGCCGCGCCGGATCGCCTGCCGCAAGCTCGCGCGCGGACGCGGCAGGGGAGAGAGCCGTGAGCAGGCCGCCGCAGCCGCCGCCGGCGAGGCGCGTGCCGCACGTGATCGAGCACTTCGGCGTGCGCCTCGAGGACCCCTTCGCCTGGATGCGCGATCCCGCCTGGCCGGAGGTACGGGATCCGGACGTGCTGGCCCGCATCGAGGCGGAGAACGCCTACTGGCAGGCCGCGACCGCCCATCTGCGCGACCTCGAGGAACGGCTCTTCGCCGAGCTCAGGGGCCGCATCGAGGAGGAGGACGAGTCGGTCCCGGTACGCGAGGGCGCCTTCGAATACCGCTGGCGCTATCCCGCGGGTGCCCAGTACCGGGTGTGGGAACGCCGGCCGCTGCGCGGCGGGCCGTTCGTGCCGATCCTCGACGAGAACCGCCTCGCCGAGGGGAAGGACTACTTCGACCTGCGCGCGCTGCGCCCCAGCCCCGACGGGCGGCTGCTCGCCTATGCCACCGACACCGACGGGTCGGAGCGCTACGCGGTGCGGGTGCGCGATCTCGCCCGCGGCGAGGACCTGTCCTTCGAGCTTCCCGATACCGGCGGCAGCGTGGTGTGGGCCGAGGACGGGCGCACCCTGCTTGTGGTGGAGCTCGATCCGCGTCTTCGCCCGCACCGGGTGCTGGCGGCCCGCATCGACGCGCCCGAACGCCCACGCGTGCTCTACGAGGAACCCGATCCCGCCTTCTTCGTCGGCATCGGCAAGACGCGAAGCCGCCGCTTCGTGGTGATCGGGACCGGCACCCACGTCACCCGCGAGGTGCGGCTGTTCGACGCCCGCACCCTGGAGGGTGGCGAGCCCGTGGTGCCGCGGCGCGAGGGCCACGACTACCGGGTGGAGCACGCCCGCGGCCGGCTGTTCGTGCTGACCAACGACCGCCACCGCAACTTCCGCCTCGTCGCCGCACCGGAGGAGGATCCGCACGAATCCCGCTGGGAGGAGGTGATCTCGCCCTCCGACTCGGTCTACCTGCTCGACTTCGCCTGCTTTCGCGATTTCCTGGTGATCGAGGAGCGCAGCGAGGGCGTCGACCACATCCGCATTCTGGAGGACTACCGCGAGTCCTATCGCGTCGATTTCGGCGAGGAGCTGTATGCCGCGGCCATCGGCGGCAACCGGGAGTTCGACCAGCCCTTCGTGCGCCTCGGCTACTCCTCGCCCGTGACCCCGCCCACCGTGCTCGACTGGTACGTGGCCGAGCGCCGGCGCGAGGTGCGCAAGGTCCAGCGCATCCCGAGCGGCTACGAGCCGGAGCTCTACGCGGCGAAACGCCTGTGGGCGGTCTCGCGCGACGGCCGCGAGGTGCCACTCACCGTGGTGGGACGCAAGGAGGTGCTGGAGCGGGGCGGGGCGCCGTGCCTGCTCTACGGCTACGGCGCCTACGGCCACGGGCTGCAGCCCGCCTTCTCGCCGCACCGGCTGGGCTATCTCGATCGCGGCATGGTCTACGCCATGGCCCACGTGCGCGGCGGCGACGAGCTGGGCCACGGCTGGTACGAGGACGGCAAGCTCTTCCGCCGCTGGAACACCTTCCACGACTTCCTCGCCTGCGCGCAGGAACTGTGCTGGTCCGGGCTGACCGCGCCGGGACGCATCGTCGCCCAGGGCGGCAGTGCCG
>BEIP01000155.1 GCA_002898955.1 bacterium HR39
GGCGATCACCGTGGCCAGCACGCCCACGTACAGGCTGTTCCAGAGCGCCCGCCACCAGGGCTCGCTGTGCCACAGCTCCACGTACCAGCGCAGCGAGAGGCCCTCGAGCGGGAAGGTGAGGAAGGCGCCGGCGTTGAAGGACAGCGGCACGATGACGAAGAGCGGCAGGACGAGGAAGGCGAGGGCCAGCGCCGTCCAGATCCACAGCAGCAGGCGTCCGGCGGGTCCGGCGTGCATGGGTCAGGCGAGCCGCAGCCGTTCGATGCCCACCACCCGGGCGAACAGCAGGTAGAGGGCGAGGGTGGCGAGCAGCAGGATGGAACCCAGCGCCGCCGCCATGCCCCAGTTGACGGTCTGGAGCGTGTAGAAGGCGATGAACCAGCTGATCATCTGGTCGGTGGCGCCGCCCACCAGCGCCGGCGTGATGTAGTAGCCCAGCGCCAGGATGAAGACCAGAAGGCAGCCGGCGCTCACGCCGGGCAGCGACAGCGGCAGGTAGACCCGGCGGAAGGCCGTCCACGGCGTGGCGCCGAGGGAGAGCGCGGCGCGCACGTAGGAGGGGTGGATGGTGCGCATGACCGAATAGATCGGCAGCACCATGAAGGGCAGCAGCACGTGGGTCATGGCGATGTAGACGGCCGGCCGGTGGAAGACGAGCTCGAGCGGCCGGTCGATCAGCCCGAGCCACTGCAGCAGCTCGTTGAGCGGTCCCTCGCGCTGCAGGATGACGATCCAGGCGGCGGTGCGCACGAGCAGCGAGGTCCAGAAGGGCAGCAGCACCCCGATCATCAGGAGATGGGCGTGCCGCTCGGGCAGATGGGCCAGCGTGTAGGCGAGCGGATAGCCGATCACGAGGCACGCCAGCGTGACCACGGCTGCGATCCGGAAGGTGCGCCCGAGGATGTCGAGATAGATGGCGCGCTCCGGAGGCACCCGGACGATTCGTCCCTCGGCGTCGTGCTGCAGGTCCAGCGCGGCGAGGACGTAGAGGTCCGTCCACGGCTGCGCGGCGCGGCGGATGGCCGCCCACACGCCGGGATCGCGCCAGCTTGGGTCGATCGCCGCCAGATCGTCCAGCGAGAAGGGCGGCTGCGCGCGGGCGAGCCGGCGCCCGGTGTTCAGCACCAGCGAGCGCAGGCCGGCCTCCTCGTAGTTGAGCCGCGTGGCGAAGCGGGCGAGGCTGCGGGCCCGGTGGGCCTCCGCCAGCTCGCGGGCGAAGAGGTCGACGATGTCCGGCGGCGGCACGCCGCCGCCTTCCCATGTCCGGAAGGCCTCGGTGCTGCGCGGCAGGGTCTCGGCCATCTCGGTGTTCGAGACGGCGAGGCGCAGCATGCCGAGGATGGGCAGCACGAAGAACACCAGCAGGAAGGCGCAGAGCGGCAGGGTGAGGCCGAAGGCCGCGAGCCGGCGCCGGCGCTCCCCCGCACGCACCCGACGGGCGAGATCCGGGGCCGTCGGCGCGACCGCCTCCATCCCTGCCGCCCCGCCGCTCATCTCACTGCGCCGCCCAGGCGTTGAAGCGCTCGGTCAGCTTCTCGACGTGTTCGACCCAGAAGTCGCGGTCGAAGAACAGGCCGTACTGCCGGTTCGCCGGTGTGCCGGGAATGTCGGCGGCGACCTCCGGCGGGAGCAGCTCCGCCGCGTCCACCCGCGTGGGCCCGTACGGGATGAGCATGGCGAGCGCCGCCTGACGGTCGGGCCGCGAGGCGAAGGCGACGAAGTCCATCGCCTCGTCCTTCCTGTCGGAGTTGGCGAGGATCACCCAGCTGTCGATCTGGTAGACGTAGCCCGCCTGCCAGGCGATCCTGAAATTGCGGCCCTCGTTCCTGTTGGCGGCGGAGATGCGGCCGTTGTAGGCGCTGGTCATCACCACCTCGCCCGAAGCGAGGAGCTGCGGCGGCTGGGCGCCCGCCTCCCACCAGATCAGGTCGCCCTTGATGGAGTCGAGCTTGCGGAAGGCGCGCTCGATGCCCTCGGGCGTGCGCAGCACCGCGTAGATCCGGTCCAGCGGCACGCCGTCGGCCATCAGCGCGAACTCGAGGGCCTGGCGCGGGCCGCGGCGCAGCGCCCGCTGTCCGGGATACGTCTTCGTGTCGAAGAAGTCGGCCCAGCTCTTCGGCGGATCGTCCCGGAAGCGGTCGCCGTCGTAGGCCAGCACGGTGGCCCAGACGATGTTGCCGACACCGCACTCGTGCACCGCCTCGGGGATGTACCTGTCCTTCCCGCCGAGCTTCTCCCAGTCGAGCGGCGTGAGGACGCCCTCCTCGCAGCCCAGCACCAGCTCGTCGGTCTCCACCTGCACCACGTCCCAGGTGGGCGGACCCTCGGCCTTGGCGCGCAGCGCACCGATGCCGCCGTTCCACGAGTCCTCGACGATCTTCCGGCCCGTCTCCTGCATGTAGGGGTCGAAGATGGCCTTGCGCTGGGCATCCTGATAGGCGCCACCCCACGAGACCACCGTGAGGTCGCGCGCCTGCGCCACGCCTGTCGCGGCGAGCGCCGAGAGGCCCGCGAGCGCGAGTGCGGCGACGAGTCTCCTGCGCATGGTGTACCTCCCTCTCTGGGCGGGCTCCCCCCGCCGCGGCGCAGATTGCCACGGCCGGCCGCGCCCCGGAAGGGTTCCGCCCGTCCCGTCGCCGCGCCATCTTGCTGGCGGAAGATCCACGGGAGGGACGGGGATGTGCGCGAGAGCGGCAGGCATCGGCATGCTGGGCCTCGTGGGCCTCGTGCTGGCGGCCTGCGTGCCGCTGGAGGCCGGCGACCGCGTCGTGGTGGTGCCGCGCGATCGCGTGGTGGTGGTCCCGGAGGACGGGAACGGCTGGTGGGACGAGGAGGAGCGCGGCCCCTTCGTGCGCTGCCGGCTTTCGGGCGGCGAGATCCGCTTCGGCGACGACTGGGCCCCCTACGTACCCGTCGAGTTCGTGCTCGGGCGCGACGACGTGGAGCGGCTGCGGGTGGTGCGCCGCAACGGTCGCGACGCCCGCAGCATCTGGGCACGACGCAGCACGGACGGGCGCACCATCCGCCTGTGCGGCCGCGATCCCCGCACGGCCTTTGATCCGGACTGCGTGAGCGTGCGCTTCGACCGGCCCGATCTGCGCGAGGGCGTGCGGGTGCGCCTCGACCGCCGCGGGCTGTTCCGCGACGTCGAGCTCTTCTGCGAGAGCCTGCGCCGCGAGCGGCGGCCGCAGCCGGTGCCACCCGTGCGGCCGGTGCCGCCCGGGGCGGAGCGGCTTGAGTGCATCCTGCGCGGTGGCCGGGTCGAGTCGCCGGACGGGCCGCAGCCGGTCATGCCGACGGAGTTCGCCGTGCGCCGGGGCGGCACGGAGCAGATCGCGGTGTGGCTGCTCGGCGGCCGGCACATGCGACCCTTCGAGGTGCGCTGGACGCCGGACGGCTCGCGCCTGCTGCTCTGCAGCGTGGCGCACGGGCCGGCACGCCACTGCACCGGCATCGACGTGCCGCCCGGCCCCGGCTTCCGGGCTTCGGACGTCGACGTCCCGCCGTTCGCCTTCGACCTGGCGCTGCGCTGCCGGCGGCGCTGAGCCGCGGGAGACGGCGGTCGCCCCTCCCCGCTGCCCCGCGGCTTGACGGTGCGGCGGCCGCTTCCCAGATTCGCGGCCGCGTGGCGGAGTAGCTCAGCGGTAGAGCAGCGGAATCATAATCCGTGGGTCGGGGGTTCGAATCCCTCCTCCGCTACCATTCCGTCTCTCCCGACACGGACGCCGCGCGGGTGCACCGGCCTCTCTCACGGCAGCACGGAGGTGCCTGCCGCAGCAGCTCGAAGGCGTGAGGCGACGGGCAGCCGGCACCGGAAGAAACAGGGGATGGTGCCGCGGCTTCGCGCGAGCGCCATGAGCCGGCTACACCTGCCGGTGAGCCGCCCCTTCCCGGACGGGCCGTGCGCCCCCACATCCGCGACCGGGATGTTGCGGTGCAGCATGGAGGGTGCGATGGCCGAGCGGAAGGAAGAGGCGCGCGACGTGGTGCCGTCGGCCGAGCCGGTGGCGACGGTGGAACCGGCCGAGGAGGTGCGGCGGGTCCACTGGCCGGGGCTGGAGCTGGAGCTGCGGCACCGCCGCGATCCCGACGGCGCCGGGGAATATCTGGCCCTGCACCTGCGGGCGGTGCCGGATCTGGAGGACTGGGCGCGGGCGGTGCGCCCGTGGGCGGCGCTGGCCGCGCCGTGGCTGCTGTTCACGGCACCCTGGCTCGCCGCCTTCACCGCGATCACCGCGGTGCGCCATCCGGCCCTGCCGGCGGGCGGGGGTGGGGCGAAGGCGGAAGAGGCTTGAGCGGGCGCGGGGGCTTCGAGGCCCCCGCTTCCCGTCCTCAGCCCTCGGCGTCCGCGCGCACCCGCACCACGAAGCGCCCCTTCACCCTGCCTTCGAGGAAGGCGGGGGCGAGTTCGGGGGCTTTCGCGAGCGGCACCTCGCTGGCCAGCCGGCGCAGCAGGTCGATCGGCAGGTCGCGGGCGACGCGCTGCCACGCCTCCAGCCGCTCCTCCTGCGGGCTGTAGACCGAATCGATGCCGTAGAGCCGCACGCCGCGCAGGATGAAGGGGTAGACGGTGGTGTGCAGCTCGGCGCCGCCGGCGAGCCCGCAGGCCGCCACCGTGCCGCGGTATCTGACCGCCTTGAGGATGTTGGCCAGCACGGTGCCGCCCACCGTGTCCACGCCACCGGCCCAGCGCTGGGACTCGAGCGGAGCCGGCGTGGGCTCGGACAGCGGCCGGCGGTCCATCACCTCGGCCGCACCCAGTTCCCTCAGAAATGCCTCCTCCGAGGTCTTGCCGGTGACCGCCACCACCCGGTGGCCGGCGCGGGCCAAAAGCGCCACGGCGATGGAGCCCACGCCGCCCGTCGCGCCCGTGACCACCACTTCGCCCT
>BEIP01000156.1 GCA_002898955.1 bacterium HR39
CGGCACCGACTACCGCAAGGCGGCCTGATGGCCTCGGGGCGGGTTCACGAGCTCTGGGGTAGCCTCCTGGCCACGGGAGGGGGGCTCTCCCTCCTCCTCCTGGGCCAGGGGGAGGCCGCCCCGGCCTTCGCCGCCGGGGCGGCCCTCTCCACCTTCCTCCTCTCCCCTGACGTGGACCACCCAGGCTCCAGGCCCACCAGGAGGTGGGGACCCCTGAGGTGGATCCTGACTCCCTACCAGCTCCTCTTTCCCCACCGCTCCGCCAGCCACGCCTACCTCACAGGCCCCCTCTCCCGGATGGCCTACGCGGGGGGCCTCGCCGCCCTCCTCCTCCACCTCCTCGGAGCGAACCCCCTGGAGGCGGCGAAAGCCCTGCGCGCTCCCCAGGGGTTGGCCTTCCTCGCGGGGTGGCTTCTCGGGGACTGGCTCCACCTCCTCCTGGACGGGGTTTCCCCCAGGAGGCTCCTGAGGTAAAATGATCTCATGCGCTACCGCTACGTGCTTCTCACCGACCACCGCGGCGAGTGGACGGCCCACGAGACCGCCTGGGGCTTCCTGGTGCGCTCCCCCTTCGGGGAGCCCCTGAGGGTTGCCCGCTCCCTGGAAGAAGCCGTGGAGGCGGCCTGGAGGGCCAAGGAGACCTACGACGAGGTGGACAGGCTCGTCCAGGAGTACGCCCCCCTCTCCCTGGAGGAGGAGGCGGAACGGGAACTGGAGGAAGAGGAAGACGAGGACTAGCCCTCCAGGAGGGCCCGGGCCTGGCGCACCCTCTCCAGGAGCTCCCGGGCCCTCCCCGGGTCCCGCTCCCGCCTCAGCCGGGAGAGGGTCCGGCTCAGAAGCCTCTTGAGCCCCCTCACCTCCTCCTCCAGGAGGCGGACCTCCTCCAGGGGCGGGCCCTCCTCCCCCCGCTCCTCCTCCTCCACCAGGGCCCCGGGGTCCACCCTGAGGAGCCCCAGGAGGTAGGGGCGGCCCTCCTCCCTGGCCCGCCTGAGCCAAACCAGCCCCTGGGCCACCACCACCTGCTCCCCCACCAGGTAGCCCACAGGAAACTCCAGGGGAGAGGCGGGCCTCCCCGCCTCCAGGGCCTCCTCCACCGCCCTGGCCACCTCCCCGCCCCGGGCCAGGACCACCTTGAGGTCCCCCTCCTCGTGGAGAACCACGAACTCCGGCTCCTCGGGGGGAGGGGACTCGAGGCCGAAGGGGTCCGCCCCCTCCTCCCGCACCTCTTCCTCCGCAAACCAGTCCTTGTCCACGTCCACTCTACACCTCCATCAGCGAAGCCAGCTCCCTCCCCCTCCCGTAGAGGAGCCGGAAGATGGGCAGGAGCTCCATGAGGTCCTCCAGCCCCCGGGCGAAGCGGGGGTCCAGGGCCACCTCCCCCTCCTCCC
Source organism: bacterium HR39 (assembly GCA_002898955.1). Lineage (GTDB taxonomy): Bacteria > Pseudomonadota > Alphaproteobacteria > Geminicoccales > Geminicoccaceae > HRBIN39. Next base: position 1,389 of record BEIP01000156.1, read on the forward strand.
CGTAGCGCCCGTAGAGGCGGAGCCCCTCCTTCACGTACACCCCTAGAAGCCGGGCGTCCGCCTCGTCCGTGAACCGCCCGAGGAGCCGGTAGTAATGGCCCAAGGGCTTGGGGAGCAGGCCCCCGGCGGTCATCCCCGCCAGGACCCCGAGGATCTTCCCCAGGACCTTGGCCTGGACCTCCACCCTGGGGGCCCTGGGCCTCAGGGGCACGGAGGCCAGGAAGGCTCCCCTCGCCCTCTCCGCCGCCTCCCACGGCGGGAGGAGGGCCAGGCGGGCCACCAGCTCGGGAGGCAGGTCCGTGGCCGCGTCGGCCAGGAGGAGACCCGGGGCCACCTCCCCCCGGTGGAGAGCCTCCAGGGCCAGAAGCCTGAGCCCGTGCTCGGAGGGCGACCGCTCCACCCGCAGAAAGGCCCCGAGGACGCCGCGGAGGCGCTCCACCTTGTGGGGTCTCGGGAGCCGCACGAAAACATTATACTCAAGGTGTGGGCTATGTCATGAAGGAGCACTGCGACTTCTGCCAGAAGCGAAAGCCCCCCTCCGAGCTCATGGTCTCCCCCAAGACGGGGGCGACCATCTGCTCCGACTGCCTGGCCGCGGCCCACACCCTGATGGAGCCCGGGGCCCTACCCGCGCCGCAAGAGATGCCCCGAGGGCCCCGGAGGGGGCCTCCCCCCAGGCTGGAGGCCACCCTGGAGGAGCTGCTGGGGGTCCTGGGGAGAAAGGTGGTGGGCCAGGAGGAGGCCCAGGAGGCCCTGGCCTTCGCCTTCCTCACCCACCTGGCCCGCCTCAAGGACCCCTCCTTGCGCGTCCACCCCCACCTCCTGCTGGTGGGGCCCACGGGGAGCGGGAAGACCCACCTGGTGCGCACCCTGGCCGACCACCTGGGCCTGCCCACGGTCCACGCCAGCGCCACCTCCCTGACCCAGGCGGGCTACGTGGGGGACGACGTGGAGACCCTCCTCGCCCGCCTCCTCCGGGAGGCGGGGGGCGAGCCCGAGCTCGCCGAGGTAGGGGTGATCTTCCTGGACGAGTTCGACAAGCTGGCCCGCAAGAGCGGAGAGCACCGGGCCGAGAGCCGGGACGTTTCCGGGGAGGGGGTGCAGCAGGCCCTCCTCCGGATGGTGGAGGGAGCCCTAGTGCCCGTGCCCCAGAACCTCTCGGGGCCCGCCCGCTACGGGGGGGAGGGCCGGAGGGAGGTCCTCCTGGACACCTCCCGGATCCTCTGGATCTTCGCCGGGAGCTTCGAGGGCCTCGAGGAGGTGGTGCGCTCCCGGCTCCCCCCCGCCCTGGGCTTCACCCCCCGCAGGGCGGGGAAGAGGCCCCTCCCCACCCACGAGGACCTGGTGCGCTACGGCATCATCCCCGAGCTGGTGGGGAGGATCGGCCAGGTGGTCCTCCTCTCCCCCCTGACGGAGGAGGAGCTGGCGAGGGTCCTGGAGGGGCCCGAGGGGTTCCTCGCCGAGTACCGGGCCCTCCTCCAGCGCTTCGGCCTCTCCCTCCACGCGGAGGAGGGCTTCTCCCGCCTCCTGGCCCGGCGGGCCTCCCGCATGGGCTTCGGGGCCCGGGGGCTAAGGGCCCTCCTCGCCCCCCTGGTGCGCCGAAAGGCCGTGGAAGCCATGCGCTCGGGGGGGAGGGAGGTCCGCCTCTCCCCGGAGGACCTGATGGAAGAGGAAGCCCTGCCGTGAGGGAGGAGATCCTCAAGCTGCGGAGGACGCTCTACGCGGGCCCGGGCTACACGGTGGCCCTGGTGGAAGACCTCCTGGGGGTGGAGAAGGTGGTGGTGGCCCCCCTCCTCCTCCCGGGCAGGACGGGCCTCCTCCTGGCCTCCCTGACCCCCGAGAACCACCCCCGGTACGGCCTCAGGTACCGGGTGAGGGAGTCCCGGCCCCTGGAGCCCGAGGAGCTCTCCCCGGGCCTCCTCCTCCCCCTCCTCAGGCGCAGCTTCGAGGCCTACCTCCGCCTCCTGGCCGAGGCGGGCCACACCGCCTACCCCGTCTACCTCCTCGCCTCCGAGGTGGGCCTCCCCGAGAAGGAGGTCCTGGCCCTGGCCAAGGGGGAGGTGGTGGCCGCGGGAGGGTACGTGGGCCTGAGGGAGCACCGCCAGACGGAGGAGGCCATCCTCCAGCTGGCCTCCAGGCCGGGAAGGGGACCCCGGCTCCTCCCTCCCCCGGGGCACGGCCTCACCTCCTCCCAGGAGAGGATCTTCCAGGTCTTCCAGAGGGGCAGGTTGGCGGCCCTCACCGGGGGGCCGGGCACCGGGAAGAGCCACACCGTGTCCGCCCTCCTGAGGAGCCCCAGCCTCCAGGGGTACCGGGTGGCCCTGGCCGCCCCCACGGGCAAGGCGGCCAAGCGGCTCGGCGACCTCTCAGGTAGGGAGGCCTCCACCCTCCACCGCCTCCTCCGCTACGTGGGCGACCCGGCCAAGCCCTTCCTGCACCACGGGGGCAACCCCCTGCCCCACGACCTGGTGGTGGTGGACGAGGCCAGCATGATGGACAGCTTCCTGGCGGTCCACCTCCTCCAGGCCCTGAAGCCGGGGGCCCTCCTCCTCCTGGTGGGGGACCCCCACCAGCTCCCCCCCGTGGGCCCCGGGGAGCCCTTCCCCGACCTCCTCCCCCTCCTGCCCCGCCTCCACCTCACGGAGGTGCGCAGGCAGGGGACGGAGAGCGCCGTGGTCAGGGCCGCGGCCCTCCTCCTGGAAGGCCGCGAGCCCCTCCTGGCGGCCCCCGACTTCCGCCTCGAGATGCGGGAGGCCTCCCCCGAGGCCCTGGCGGAGCGGGCGGTGGCCCTCCACCGGGAGCTCCTGGCCGAGGTGGGGGAGGCCGTCCTCCTCACCGCCACCAACGGCGGGGCCCTGGGCGTCCACGCCCTGAACGCCAGGCTCCAGCGCCTGCTGAACCCCAGGGGTCCCGGCCTCCCGGTGCAGGGAGGGCTCCTGGCCCGGGTAGGGGACCCCCTGGTGGCCACCCGCAACGACTACGACCTGGGGCTCATGAACGGGGAAGGGGTCACGGTGACCCACGTGGACCTCGGGGAGGGGGCCCTCGGGGTGGTGACCCGGGAGGGGCGGGCCCTCCTGGTCCCCGCCGAGAGCCGCGACCTCCTGGTCCACGCCTACGCCCTCTCCGTCCACCGCTCCCAGGGTTCGGAGTGGCCCGGGGTGGTGGTGGTCCTGCACCACTACCAGAAGCCCCTCCTCTCCCGGGAGCTGGTCTACACCGCCCTCACCCGGGCCAAGGCCAAGGCCGTCCTCCTCACCACTCCCAAGGCCCTCTACCTGGCCCGGGAGAGGCGGGCGGGCCGCCGCCACACCTGGCTCAAGGCGCGTGGTAAAATCGGTACGCATGAAGGAGCTTAAGCGCATCCTGAGGGAGGCGGCCGCGGGATCCCGCCCCGCCTCCGAAGACCCCCCAGACCCCCTTCCGGCGGAGAAAGGGGAGGCCGGGGAAGAGCTCCCGGAGGACC
>BEIP01000157.1 GCA_002898955.1 bacterium HR39
GCCGCGCCGCTGATCGACTGGGATACCGTGTTCGTCCCCGGCAACGGCGGCGAGACGGCGGCCCTCGATCTCGCGAGCGGGGCCCGGCGCTGGACCCTGCCGGCCGGGGCCCGCGAGACCCCTTGGCTCGCCGGCGGGTGGCTCTATCTGCTGAGCGGACGCGACGAACTCGCCTGCGTGCGCCGCACGGACGGCCGCGTCCGCTGGGCGGTCCCCATCCGACAGCTCGCCGCCGACCTTCCCGAAGGTCCCTGGACCGGACCGGTGCTGGCCGGCGGCCGGCTGGTCGTGGCGGGGCCGCGGGGTGCGGTGCTGATGGTCTCGGCCACGGACGGCTCCCTCGCGGGACGCCTCGATCTCCCGGCGGACGTCAGCGTGCCGCCGGCGGTGGCGCAGCGGACGCTCCTGTTCCTCACCGACGACGGCGGGCTCGTCGCCCTGCGCTGAAGACTCCGATGACCCGCACCGTTGCCATCGTCGGCCGGCCCAACGTCGGCAAGTCGACCTTGTTCAACCGGCTGGTGGGCGGCCGCCGCGCCATCGTCGATCCCACGCCGGGCGTCACCCGCGACCGCATCGAGGGCGAGGGACGCCTGCGGGAGCTGCGCTTCCGCGTGCTGGATACCGCCGGTCTCGACCTCGCCGGCGACGAGCTCGCCGAGCGCATGCGCGCCCAGACCCTCGCGGCGCTGGACGAGGCGGACGTGGTGCTGTTCCTCGTGGATGCCCGCGAGGGCGTCACGCCGCTCGATCGGGAGCTGGCCGAGCTGCTGCGCCGCCAGCCGAAGCCCGTGGTGCTGGTCGCCAACAAGTGCGAGGGCCGGCTGATCGAGGCGCAGGGGCTGGAGGCCTGGAGCCTCGGCTTGGGCGAGCCGGTGCTCTTCTCCGCCCGCCACGGCCACGGCCTCGACGAGCTCGCCGCCGCCCTGCGCCCCTACCTCGCGGTGCCGGAGGAGCCGGAGGCCGCCGAGGAGCCGGAAGGGGAGGCCGCGGAAGAATCGGGTCCGGTGCGGCTCGCCGTGGTGGGGCGCCCCAACACCGGCAAGTCCTCGCTGATCAACCGCATCCTCGGCAGCGAGCGCCTGCTCACCGGCCCCATGCCGGGCCTCACCCGCGACGCGGTGGAAGTGCGCTGGAGCTGGCGCGGGCGCGACTTCGTGCTGGTGGACACGGCGGGGCTGCGCAAGCGCGCGCGCATCGAGGAGCGACTCGAGAAGATCGCGGTGGGCCGCACGCTGGAGGCCGCCTTCGGGGCCGACGTGGCGATCCTCGTGGTGGACGCCACCGCGCCCCTCGAGCATCAGGACGCCGCCATCGCCCGGGTGCTGAGCTCGCGCGGCAGGCCCTTCGTGGTGGCCCTCAACAAGTGGGACCTCGTGGAGGATGCGAAGGCCACGGGCGAACTCGTGCGCGAGCGGCTGGAGCGGCGGCTTGCTGACGTGGAGGGCGTGCCGGTGGTGCCGGTCTCGGCGCTGACGGGACGCGGCATCGGCCGTCTGCTGGATGCGGTGCTGGCCCAGCACGAGCGCGCCGGACGGAAGATCTCCACCGGCCGGCTCAACCGCTGGCTGCAGGAAGCGATGCGGCATCACGCGCCGCCCTCGGTGGACGGCCGCCGGGCCAAGCTGCGCTACGTCACCCAGACGGGCGTGCGGCCGCCGCGCTTCGTGCTGTTCGGCAATCCGCCGGCGCGCGAACTGCCGCGTTCGTACCTGCGCTATCTCACCCGCGAGCTGCGCCGCGCGTTCGACCTGCCCGGCATTCCGGTGAGCTTCGAGGTGCGCGCCGCCGAAAACCCCTATGTGGAGGAGGACGGCCGCGCCTCCTCCCGCGCCGCGAGGTGAAGCCGGCGCAGCATAAGCCGCTCGCCCTGCCGCAGCAGCCCGTGCAGCAGCAGCCCGGCCGCCGCCAGCAGCACCAGGGCGGCGTACATGCGGGCGATCCTGAGGCGCCAGCCCGACTCGAGGATGCGGAACGCCAGCCCGGCCTGCTCGCCGGCGGTGCCGGCGGCGAACTCCGCCACCACCGCGCCCACCAGCGCCAGCGTGCCGGCAACCCGGATGCCGGCGAGGATGTAGGGGAGCGCCGCGGGCAGGCGCAGCCACAGGAGCTCCTGCCAGCGCGAGGCGCCATAGAGGCGGAAGAGGTCGCGCTGCTCGGGGTCGATGCGCTCGAGGCCGGTGATGGTGTTCGCCAGCACCGGGAAGAAGGCCACCAGCGCCGCGCACAGCACCAGCGCCGTCTCCACCCGCTCCACGTAGACGAGGATCACCGGGGCCACCGCCACCACCGGCACCACCTGCAGCGTCACCGCGACGGGCAGGATGGCGTATTCCAGAAGCCGCGAGAGCACGGCGAGCACGCCCAGCGTCACCGCCGCGCCCACCGCCACCACCAGCGCCAGCAGCGCCGTGCCGAGGGTCACGGCCAGGGCCGGCAGCAGCACCTCGCGCGCCCGCCACAGCTCCGCCGCCACCGCGAGCGGCCCCGGCACCAGCCAGTGCGGCACCTCGTAGAGGCGCACGAGCCCTTCCCACAGCAGCAGGAGCGCCGCCAGGACCGCGGTGCGCAGCAGCCGGTCCGCCGCACGCCCGCTCACGGGTCCCCTCCCGCCGCCTCGAGCGCCTCCAGCACCTCGCCGCACAGGGCGGCGAAGCGGACGCTCGCCCGGAAGGCGCGAGCCCGGGGATGGGGTTCGTCCACGGGGATCTCGCGCACGATGCGCCCGGGGCGCGGCGACATGACCAGCACCCGCTCGGCGAGGAACACCGCCTCGTAGACCGAGTGGGTGACGAACAGCACGGTGAAGCGCCTTTGCACCCAGAGCCGCAGCAGCTCCGTATCGAGGGCGAAGCGGGTGATCTCGTCCAGCGCCGCGAAGGGCTCGTCCATGAGCAGTAGCCGCGGCTCGGTGGCGAGCGCGCGGGCCACCGACACCCGCATGCGCATCCCGCCCGAGAGCTCGTCGGGATGGAGGTGCAGGGCGGAATCGAGCCCCACGAGGCGCAGCGCGTCGAGCGCCCGCCGTTCGCGTTCGGCCCGCGGCAGGCCGAGCAGCCGCAGCGGCAGGGCGATATTGCCGAGCACGTGCGTCCACGGCAGCAGCACCGGATCCTGGAACACCACGGCCACCGCGCCGGGACCGTCCGGCGCGCGCCGCACCTCGCCGGCGCTGGGGGCGAGCAGGCCGGCGGCGATGCGGAGAGTCGTGCTCTTGCCGCATCCCGAGGGGCCGACCAAGGCGGTGAAGGATCCGTCGGCCAGCACGAGATCGAGGTCCGCGAGGGCCTCGATGCCGTTGGGCCAGACGTGCCTCACGCCACGCAGCACCAGCGCGGCGCCTGTCTCCGTCATCGCCCTTCGCGCAGCCGCCGCTTCAGGTCGAGCCCGTGGCCGCGATTGACGAACTCCAGCGTGTAGGCCTCCTGCCACGGCAGACCCGGCTCCAGCACGCCGTAGCGCACCGCGTCTTCGTAAAAAGAGCGCCAGCGCGCATCCGTCATGGCGCCGATGCCGAGCTCCAGGGCGTCGCCGGAATCGACGATGCCGTACTCGAGCAGCTTGCTGCGGGAAAAGGCGAGGAGGTCGTCCGTCATCTCCGGGTTCGCCCGCTCGATCAGCCCGTGGGCCGGCGTCGGGTCGCCGTAGAGATAGTCGTACCAGCCCTCGATGGAGGCGTCGACGAAGCGCTGCACCGCATCGCGGCGCTCCTCCAGCACCTCCCGGCGCACCTCGAGGATGTTGGCGTAGCTGTCGTACCCGGCATCGGCCAGCATCAGCACCACCGGTTCGAAGCCGCCCACCTTGCGCACCACGTAGGGCTCGGCCGTCACGTAGGCCTGCATCACGACGTTCAGAGGATCGGCGAGGAAGGGGGCGGGATCGAAGGTGTAGGGGCGGAGCTGTGAATCCGACAGTCCGTAGCGGTGCCTGAGCCACTGCCACCAGCTCAGCCGGTCCTCGGTGGCCACGAGGATGGTCTTGCCCTTCAGGTCCTCGCAGGAGCGCACGCCGGCATCGGGATGGGCGAGAAGCGCCTGCGGGGGCTTCTGGAAGAAGGCGGCGATCGCCACCACCGGAACCCGCTCGGCCACGAAGTTGTACGAGAGCAACATGTTGTCGGCGAGGCCGAGATCGAGCCTGCCGGCAGCCAGCAGCTGCGCGTGGGGGACCTGCGGACCGCCCTGGCGGATCTCCACCTCCAGCCCGTAACGGCGATAGATGCCCTTGGCCAGGGCCTGGTAGAAGCCGCCGTATTCGGCCTCCGCCACCCAGTTGAGGCCGAAGACCAGTCGCTCGGCCGCCGCGGCCGGAAGAGCGGCGAGCAGGGCGCACAGCACGAGCACGGACAGCGGACGGCGCACGCGGACCTCGGGAACCGAACGGACCGCGCGGGCAGATAGCCCCGCCGCCCCCGGAGCGGAAGGGCCCATCCGCGGGCGGGCGGAGCTTGCGGACCGCCGCCGACGGAGGCAAGCTGGGGCCGTCGGGAACCGGAGGGACAGGGGAGGTATCCGCACATGCGCACCATCGCCCTCGCACTCGCCCTCGGCGCGGCGCTCGCCTTCGGTGGGCAGGGAGCTTGCGCCGAGACCATCCGCCTCATGACCGGCCCGCAGGGCGGCTCGTGGTATCCGCTGGGCGGCGCCATCAAGAACATCGTCGAGAAGGCGATCCCCGGCGTGACCGTCCAGGTGCTGCCCGGCGCCGGCATCGCCAACGTCAAGGCGGTGGAGGCCGGCAAGGCCGAGATGGGCTTCGCCAACTCCGTGTCGACGGTGGACGCCATCGACGGCCGCCCGCCCTTCGACGCACCGGCGAAGAACGTCTGCAACGTGGCGACGCTCT
>BEIP01000158.1 GCA_002898955.1 bacterium HR39
CTCGCGGCCGAGCTCTTCGAGGAAGGCCACCGCCTCGCGCAGCGCCACGATGCCGGCGATGTCCGGCGTGCCCGCCTCGAAGCGGAAGGGGATCTCGTTGAAGGTGGTGCCCTCGAAGGAGACCCGCTCGATCATGTCGCCCCCGCCCTGCCAGGGCGGCATGGCATCGAGCAGCTCCGCCCGGCCCCACAGCACGCCCACGCCCGTGGGCCCGTACATCTTGTGGGAGGAGAAGGCGAGGAAGTCGCACCCCAGCGCCTGCACGTCCACGGGCATGTGCGGCACCGCCTGGGCGGCGTCCACCAGCACCGGCACTCCGGCCGCCCTCGCCATCCCGACGATGCGCTCCACCGGATTGACGGTGCCCAGCACGTTGGAGATCCAGGTCACCGCCACCATGCGGGTGCGCGGACCAAGGAGCCGGGCGAAGGCGTCGAGGTCGATCTCGCCCTCGTCGGTGATCGGAGCGGGCACCACCCGCGCCCCGCGCGCGGCGGCGACGATCTGCCAGGGCACGATGTTGGCGTGGTGCTCCATCTCGGTGACGAGGATCTCGTCGCCGGGTGAGAGGCGCGGGCGCAGGAAGCTCCACGCCACGAGGTTGATGGCCTCGGTGGCGTTGCGCACGAAGACGATCTCGCGCCAGTCGGCGGCGTTGACGAAGCGCTGGACGGCGCGGCGGCTGCGGTCGTGCAGCTCGGATGCGCGCTGGCTCAGCTCGTAGACGCCGCGGTGGATGTTGGCATAATCCTCGTAGTAGAAGCGCCGCAGCTCCTCCACCACCCGCCGCGGCTTCTGGCTGGAGGCGGCCGAATCGAGGAAGACGAGCGGACGGCCGTGGACGGTGCGGGAGAGGATCGGGAACTGCGCCCGCACCACCTGCACGTCCAGCGCGTCGCTCCGCGCCGCCGCCGCCCTCACGCCGGCACCTCCTCCAGCAGGCCCTCCGTCTCCAGCCGGGCGCCGCCCGGCACCCGACGGAGGATGGCGCGGCGCACCTTTCGGGCGAGATCGGCGTCCACCATGCGCTCCACCACCTCGGCGGCGAAGGCGTAGGTCAGCATCGCCTCGGCCACCTCCGGCGCGAGGCCGCGGGCACGCATGTAGAACAGCGCGTTAGGGTCGAGGCAGCCGACGGTGGCGCCGTGGGTGCAGCGCACGTCGTCCGCCTCGATCTCGAGCTCCGGCCGCGTGTCCACCTCCGCCTCGTCGGAGAGCAGGAGGTTGCGGTTCACCTGATAGGCGTCGGAGCGCTGGGCACCGGGCGCCACGGTGATGCGGCCGGCGAAGACCGCGTGCGCCTGCTCGTCCAACACGCCCTTGAAGAACTGGTCGGAGTGGCAGCCACCCGCGTGGTGGAGCACCCGCACCGCCGTATCCACGTGCTCGCGCCCGCGCGTCACGTAGAGGCCGTTGAGCAGCGCCTCGCCGCCCTCGCCGCGGAAGTGCACCTCGAGCTCGCCGCGCACGAGGCCGCCGCCCAGCGTCGCGCCGTTGGCGAGCAGGCGGGCGCCGGCCGCGAGCTCGCACACCGCCTCGTCGAGCAGCGTCTGGTCGGCATCCAGCATCACCGCCCGCTCGAGGACGAGCCGGGCGCCTTCGCCGATCTCGGCCTGCAGCACGGCGTTGGTGAACACCGCGCCGTCGCGGCCGCTCACGTGGCTCTCGATCAGGTGCAGCTTCGCGCCTTCGCCGAGCCGCACCACCACCCGCGGATGGGTCATGGCCGCGGCCTCGCCGCCCATGGCGACGAACAGGAGCTGCAGCGGCCAGGTGAGCTCGACGCCCGGATCCAGCTCGATCCAGGCACCCGAGCGGCACAGTGCGGTGTTGAGGTCGGTGAAGCCGCGATCGTCCTCGATGCGCGCGAACGCCTCGGCGACCCGCTCGGGGAAGCGCGCGATGGCCTCCTCCAGCGGCAGCACCCGCACGCCCTGCGGAAGGCCGCCGAGATGGGCGAGCGAGGGCACGGCGATGCCGTTCGCGAACACCAGCCGCCGGGCGTGCGGCCCGCCGGCCAGCGCCTCGCGCACCACCGCCGCCGGCGGCGTCTCCGGCCGGGCGAGGCCCATGGGCCGGTTCACCTGCTGGGGGATGCGCGAGTACTTCCACGCCTCCACCTTCACCGACGGCAGGCCCTGTTCGAGGAACCGCCGCCAGGCCCGCTCGCGCACCTCCGCCAGAGCCCCGCCGCCGGGAAGCTGCGGGGCGATCCGCGGGAACAGCCCGGCGAGCTCCGGTGCGGGAGCGATGCGCCTCGCCACCGCCATCTCAGGCCGCCTCCGCCGTGAAGGGTTCGTAGCCGTGGGCCTCGAGCTCGTCGGCGAGCTCGCGGCCGCCGCTCTTCACGATGCGCCCGGCGATCATCACGTGCACCCGGTCGGGCACGAGGAAGTTGAGCAGCCGGGCGTAGTGGGTGATGACGAGGAAGGCGCGCTCGGGGCTGCGCATGCGGTTGACGGCCTCGGCCACCATGCGCAGGGCGTCGATGTCGAGGCCGGAATCCGTCTCGTCGAGGATGGCGAGCTTCGGCTCCAGCATCGCCATCTGCAGGATCTCGTTGCGCTTCTTCTCGCCACCCGAGAAGCCGGTGTTGAGGTCACGCCGCAGCAGCTCCTCGGGGATGCCGACGAGCTTCGCCGCCTCGCGCAGCTTCTTCATGAATTCGCCCGGCTTGATCTCCGGCTCGCCGCGCGCCTTGCGCACGGCGTTCACCGCCTGGCGGAGGAAGTACATGTTGCTGACGCCGGGGATCTCGACCGGATACTGCATGGCGAGGAACAGCCCGGCCGCCACCCGTTCCTCCGGCTCCATGGCGAGCAGGTCCTGCCCGAGGAAGCGGATCGTGCCCGCGGTGACCTCGTAGCCCTCGCGGCCGGCCAGCACGTAGGCGAGCGTGCTCTTGCCCGAACCGTTGGGGCCCATGATGGCGTGCACCTCGCCGGCGTCCACCGAGAGGTCGAGCCCGCGGATGATGGGCTTGCCCTCGACGGAAACGTGCAGCTTCTCGATTTCGAGCATGGCCATGGGAATGTCCTTTCCGTTCATCCGACGCTGCCTTCGAGGGAGATGCCGAGCAGCTTGCGCGCCTCGACGGCGAACTCCATCGGCAGCTCGTCCATGACCTCGCGGCAGAAGCCGTTCACCACCAGCGCCACCGCGTCCTCCATCGACAGGCCGCGGGCGCGGCAGTAGAACAGCTGGTCCTCGCTGATGCGGCTCGTGGTCGCCTCGTGTTCGACCCGCGCCGTCGGGTTCTTCACCTCGATGTACGGCACGGTGTGGGCACCGCACTTGTCGCCGATCAGCATGCTGTCGCACTGGGTGTAGTTGCGCGCACCCTCGGCCCCGCGCAGCACCCGCACCAGGCCGCGGTAGGTGTTCTGCGAACGGCCCGCGGCGATGCCCTTGGAGATGATGCGCGAGCGCGTGCGCCTGCCGATGTGGATCATCTTGGTGCCGGTGTCGGCCTGCTGGTAGTTGTTGGTCAGCGCGACAGAGTAGAATTCGCCGACCGACTCGTCGCCCTGCAGGATGCAGGACGGGTACTTCCAGGTGATGGCCGAACCGGTCTCCACCTGCGTCCAGGAGATCTTCGACCGGCGCCCCTTGCACAGGCCGCGCTTGGTGACGAAGTTGTAGATGCCGCCGCGGCCTTCCTTGTCGCCCGGATACCAGTTCTGCACGGTGGAGTACTTGATCTCCGCCTCGTCGAGGGCGATCAGCTCCACCACCGCCGCGTGCAGCTGGTTCTCGTCGCGCATGGGCGCGGTGCAGCCCTCGAGGTAGCTCACGTAGCTGCCCTCGTCGGCGACGATCAGCGTGCGCTCGAACTGGCCGGTCCCGGCGGCGTTGATGCGGAAGTAGGTGGACAGCTCCATCGGGCAGCGCACGCCCTTCGGCACGTAGACGAAGCTGCCGTCGGAGAACACCGCAGAGTTGAGGGCCGCGAAGTAATTGTCGCCGGGCGGCACCACCGAGCCGAGGTACCTGCGCACCAGCTCGGGATGGTCGCGCACGGCCTCCGAGATGGAGCAGAAGATGATCCCAAGATCTTCCAGCTTCTTGCGGAAGGTGGTCGCCACCGAGACGCTGTCGAACACGTAGTCGACGGCGACTCCGGCGAGGATCTCCTGCTCGCGGATGGGGATGCCGAGCTTCTCGTAGGTGCGCCGGATCTCCGGATCGATCTCGTCGAGCGACTTCGGCCGTTCCTTCTGCTTCGGCGCCGCGAAGTAGGAGATGGCCTGGTAGTCGATCGGGGGATAGTGCACCTTCGCCCAGCGCGGCTCCTCCATGGTCCGCCAGCGGCGGTAGGCCTGCAGGCGCCATTCGGTGAGCCACTCGGGCTCGCCCTTCTTCTGCGAGATCAGGCGGATGATGTCCTCGTTCAGACCCGGCGGGACGAGCTCCTCCTCGACCGGGGTGACGAAGCCCCACCTGTATTCGCGCTCGGTGATCTCGCGCAGGATGTCGGTGGACGCGGCCATGGTGCTCCCCCTCGGCGTCGTCGTCAGCGGACCGGCAGGCTCTCGTGCGGATCCAGGAAGGCCTCGGGCACGGCGTGCGCCATCTCGGCCAGCGAGATCTCCCCGAGGGCGGCACGGATGGCGTCGTTGATGCGCTGCCAGTTGCCGCGCGCCGGGCACAGCGTGGCGATGCCGCAGCTCTCGTCGGCATCGTCGATGCAGGTGGTGAGCGCGATGGGCCCGTCCACCGCCTCGACGATCTCCGCCACGCTGATGGCCTCGGCCGGGCGGGCCAGCGCGTAGCCGCCCTGGACGCCGCGCTGCGAGACGAGGATGCCGCCGCGCGCCAGCAGCTTGAGGAT
>BEIP01000159.1 GCA_002898955.1 bacterium HR39
GATCGCCGGGATAGAGCACCTCCACCAGATAGAGCCCCTCGGCCGGGGCGGCCGGGCCGGCGGCGCCGCGATCGCGCGCCTCCAGCACCTCCTTCACCCACGCCACCGGACGCCGTCCCCGTCCCACCTCGACCAGCGTCCCCACCATGTTGCGCACCTGATGGTGGAGGAAGGAGCGGGCGGCGGCGTGGATGCGCACTTCCTGCCCGCACGCCTCCACGTGCAGCAGATCGAGGGTCTTGACCGGCGAGCGGGCCTGACATTCGGCGGCGCGGAAGCTCGTGAAGTCGTGGCGGCCCACCAGCAGCGCCGCCGCCTCGCGCATGAGCGGCACCGACAGCGGTGCGATCACGTGCCACACGCGATGCCGGTCCAGCACCGGCGGAGCGCGGCGGTTGAGGATCCGGTAGAGATAGCGCCGGCGGATCGCGGAAAAGCGCGCGTGGAAGTCGTCCGGGACGATGCGCGCTTCCAGCACCGCCACCGGATGCGGGCGCACGTGGGCGTTGATGGCCCCCATCACCCGCTCGACGGGCAGCGTGCGCGAGAGGTCGAAGTGGGCCACCTGTCCGGTGGCGTGCACGCCGGCGTCGGTGCGCCCGGCTCCCACCACCTCCACCCGTTCGCCGGAGAAGGCGAGGATGGCGCGCTCCAGCACCTCCTGCACGCCCAGTCCGTTCTCCAGGCGCTGCCAGCCGGAAAAGCCCGTCCCGTCGTATTCCAGCAGCAGCCGGTAGCGCGGCACGGCCTCCTCCCGCTTCAGTGCAGCCGCGCTCCCACGGGAATCGGAAAGCCGCGCAGGAAGGCCTCCACCTCCAGCACCCTGCGTCCGGCGCGGGCGATGCGGGTGATGGCGAGCGCCCCACGCCCGCACGCCACCACCAGCGGCGGCGCGATCACGGTGCCCGGCTCGCCTTCGCCGTCCACCACATCGGCGTCGTGCACCAGCAGCCGCTCCTCGCCGCAGAAGCACCAGGTGCCGGGCCAGGGGTCGAAGGCGCGGATGCGGCGCTCCAGCAGATCGGCCGGGGCGGTGAAGTCCAGATGGCCCTCCTCGCGCCGCAGGCGGTGGGCGTAGGTGGCGCCTTCTTCGGGCTGCGGGCGGGGTTCGATGCGCCCCGCGAGATACCCTTCCAGCACCTCCACCACGTGGCGGGCGGCGAGCTCGGCCAGCAGGTCGTGGAGCTGCGGGGCGCGCGCCTTCGGTGGCAGGGGCTGTTCGTACCGGGCGAGCAGCGGGCCGGTGTCGATGCCTTCGTCCATGACGAAGAAGCTCACGCCGCTCACCTCGTCCCCGGCCTCGATGGCCCGCTGGATGGGGGCGGCCCCGCGCCAGCGCGGCAGCAGCGAGGCGTGGATGTTGACGCAGCCCCTGCGCGGCGCCTCCAGCACCGGCTTCGGCAGGATGAGGCCATAGGCCGCGACCAGCGCGAGATCGGCACCGAGTCCCGCGAAGGCCTGCTGCTCGGCCGGATCCTTCAGCGTGCGCGGCGTGCGGATCTCCCCGATGCCGCGCGCGAGCGCCCATTCGTGGACGGGCGTGTGCTGGAGGCGGTGGCCGCGGCCTGCGGGCTTCGGCGGCTGGGTGTAGACGGCGGCGATCTCGAAGTCCGGGTGTTCGGCCACGCGGGTAAACGCCGGCAGGCCGAAGGCCGCCGTGCCCATGAGCACGATGCGCGCCATGCCCTCAGACCTTCGCGGGGGTGCGCTGGCGGCGCAGCTTCCCGTAGCGGCGCAGCAGCACGCTGCGGCGCACCGGGCTCAGGCGATCGACGAACAGCACGCCGTCGAGATGGTCGATCTCGTGCTGCAGGCAGCGGGCCAGCAGCCCCTCGGCGCGCAGCGTGCGCTCGGCGCCGGTCTCGTCGAGATAGCGCACCTCCACCGCCTCCGGCCGCTCCACCTCGCCGTAGATCTCGGGAAGGCTGAGGCAGCCCTCCTCGGCCACGGCGGTGGTCTGCGAGCGCCAGGTGATCTCCGGATTGACCATGCGCAGCGGCGCGTTCTTCTCCTCGCTCACGTCCGCCACGATCACGCGCAGGGATTCGCCCACCTGCGGGGCGGCGAGACCGATGCCGGGCGCCGCGTACATGGTCTCCAGCATGTCGTCGAGCAGGCGGCGGATGCGCTCGTCCACCCCCTCCACCGGCACGGCGCGGCGGCGCAGCACGGGGTCGGGATATGTGCGGATGCGCAGGATCATCGTCGTCTTCCGGCCGGATGGCGTTCACAGCGGCTGGCGGGCGCGCAGCGCCGCTTCCAGCGTCCCTTCGTCGAGATAGTGCAGCTCCCCGCCCACCGGCACCCCGTGGGCGAGGCGGGTGACGGTCACGCCGCGATCGCGCAGCCGCTCGGCCAGATAATGGGCGGTGGTCTGGCCCTCCACCGTGGCGCCGAGGGCGAGGACCACCTCCCGCACTCCCTCTTCCGCCACCCGCCGCATCAGCAGATCGATGCCGAGGTCCTCCGGCCCCACCGCATCCAGCGCCGAGAGCGTGCCGCCGAGCACGAAATACCGGCCCTTCCAGATGCCGGCCCGCTCGAGCGCCCACAGGTCCTCCACGGTCTCGACCACGCACAGCAGGCCCGCATCGCGCCCGGGATCGGCGCACACGGAGCACGGATCGCGCACGTCGAGATTGCGGCACAGGCCGCAGCGGCGCACTTCGCGAGCGCAGGCGGCGAGCGCTTCGAGCAGCGGCTCCAGCAGCACCTCGCGCTTTTCGAGGAGCGCCAGCACCGCCCGGCGGGCCGAGCGCGGCCCCAGCCCGGGCAGGCGCTGGAGCAGGCGGGCGAGGCGTTCGATCTCGACGGCGGCCATGGAGCCGGATCAGAAGGGCAGCTTGAGCCCCGGCGGCAGCGGCAGACCGCCGGTGACCGCCTGCATCTCCTCCTGCAGGCGCGCTTCCAGCTTCGCCTTGGCGTCCGCCGCCGCGGCGACGATCAGGTCCTCCAGCACCTCCACCTCCTCGGGGTCGACGATGGAGCGGTCGATGGAAACCCGCTTCACCTCGCCCCTGCCGCCGAGGACCACCTTCACGAGGCCGCCTCCGGCCTGCCCCTCGACCTCGAGGGCGGCCAGCTTCTCCTGCAGCTCGTTCATGCGCTGCTGCAGCTTCTGGGCCTCGCGCAGCATGTTCGCCAGATTCTTCATTCCGCGTCCTCCGTCCCGTCGTCGCTGCGGCGCAGGTCCACCACCCGCGCGCCGGGGAACAGTTCCAGCGCCCGCCGCACCAGCGGCTCCCGCTTCACCTCCTCGAGCCGCCGGGCCTTCTCCCCGGCCTCGCGCTCGGCCAAGGTGGGAGCCCCCTCGCCGCGGGTGAAGGCCACCATCCAGCGCCGGCCGGTCGCGCGGGTGAGGATCTCGCCGAGCCGGCCGAGGAATTCGGGCGGCGTGGCGGGAGCCGGGGCGAGTTCGAGGCGACCCGACTCCAGCCGCACCGGCCGGGCGCTGCGGTGGATCCAGGCGGCGAGCGGCAGATCGCCCGCCTCGCGCACGATGGCCAGCACATCGTCCATCTCGCGCGGATCGGGCCGGGCGGCCCGGGCCTCGGGTCCGCGCACGGGCTCGGGCCGCGGCGGCCTCGATGGTGCCGGCGCGGCGATGCCCACCGGGGCGGGATCACGCACCGGTGCCGTCGGGGCGGCGTGCGGAGCCGGCATCGTCGGCACGCGGCCCGAGCGCAGCAGCTCGGCCAGCTCGCCCGGCGGCGGCAGGTCGCGCACGCAGCACAGCCGCACCAGCAGCATCTCGCAGGCGGTGCGCGAATCGGGAGCGAGGCGCACCTCCTCGAGTCCCCTGAGCGTCATCTGCCAGTAGCGCTGCAGGCGGGGATGGTCGATGCGCGCGGCCATCTCCGCAGCCCGCCGGGCGAGCGCCGGGCCGAAGGCGGGCTCCACCTCGCCGCCGCGCTCGAGGCGCAGGCGGGTGAGCGCGTGCAGCAGATCCAGCAGATCGCGCAGCAGCGCCGCCGGATCGACCCCGCCGCGCCAGAGGGAGTCGAACACATCCAGCGCGCGGCCGGCATCACCGCCTTGGATCGCCTCGAACAGGTCGAACAGCCGCCCGCGGTCGGCCAGTGCCAGCATCTCCTCCACATCGGCCAGACGCACGCGGCCCTCGCCGGCCACCGCCGCCTGGTCGAGCAGCGAGAGGGCATCGCGCACCGAGCCCTCGGCGGCGCGGGCGATCAGCGCCAGCGCCTCGCGCTCCGCCTCGATTCCCTCCTTCGCGCAGATGTCCTGGAGGTGCGCGATCAGCCGGTCCGATTCCACCCGGCGCAGGTCGAAGCGCTGGCAGCGGGAGAGGACGGTGACGGGTACGCGGCGGATCTCGGTGGTGGCGAAGATGAACTTGACGTGGGGCGGCGGCTCCTCGACGGTCTTCAGGAGCGCGTTCCAGGCCTTCTCCGAGAGCATGTGGACCTCGTCGAAGATGTAGACCTTGAAACGCGAGGCCGCCGGGGCGTAGCGCACGCCCTCCACGATCTCCTGCACGTCGTCCTTGCCGGTGTGGGAGGCGGCGTCGGTCTCGATGACGTCGAGCGAGCGCTCCTCCTCGATGGCGCGGCAGCTCGCGCACACGCCGCAGGGCTCGGTGGTGGGACCGCCCGCGCCGTCGGGTCCGGTGCAGTTGAGGCCACGGGCGATGATGCGGGCGGTGGTGGTCTTGCCGACGCCGCGGATGCCGGCGAGCAGGAAAGCGTGGGCGATGCGGCCGCTCTCGAAGGCGTGGCGCAGGGTGCGCACCATCGCCTCCTGTCCGACGAGTTCGGACAGGCGCCGCGGGCGGTACTTGCGGGCGAGGACCCGGTAGGCGCGAGACGGACC
>BEIP01000160.1 GCA_002898955.1 bacterium HR39
CCGGAGTGGACGCCCCTCTTCGCGCCCCCGCGCTACGGCACCCTGCCGCTTTTGGTGGCGACGCTGAGCACCTCGGGCCTCGCGCTGCTGCGGGCGGTGCCGGCCGGCACCGCGCTGGCCGTCTGGCTCGGCGAGTTCGCCGGACGGAACACCCGCGAGGCGGTGAAACCCGTGCTGGAACTGCTCGCGGCCGTACCCACCGTGGTCTACGGCTATTTCGCGCTGCTCGTGGTGACGCCGCTGCTGCGCGCGGTGATCCCGGGCCTTCAGGGCTTCAACATGCTCTCGGCCGGGCTGGTGATGGGTTTGATGATCCTGCCCTACGTCACCTCGCTGTCCGAGGACGCCATGCGGGCGGTGCCGGATTCGCTGCGCGAAGGCGCCTACGCCCTCGGGTTTTCGCGTCTGCAGACGGCCGTGCGCGTCGTGATCCCCGGGGCATTCTCCGGCATCACCGCCGCCTTCCTGCTCGGTATGTCGCGGGCGGTGGGCGAGACCATGATCGTGGCCATCGCTGCCGGCCAGAACCCGAAGCTCACCTTCGATCCGCGCGAGGGGGCGGCCACCATCACGGCCTACATCGTCCAGGTGAGCCTCGGCGATGCGCCGCACGGCTCCATCGCCTACCGGTCCATATTCGCCGCCGGCGTCACCCTGTTCGTCATCACCCTGCTGTTCAACCTGCTCGGCTTCTGGATGCGCCGGCGCTTCCGGGAGGTGTACTGAGCCATGGCGACGGCCCCGATCGCCGCGGAGACGCTCCGCTTCGTGCGCCGCAGCCGGCAGCGCGATCTGTGGTTCGCCACGCTCGCACTCGTCATCCTCTTCGCCGCCTGTCTGACGCTGTTCGGCCTGATCGCCGATCTGGTGATCCGTGGTGCACCCCACATCGACCGGGACTTCTTCACCAGCTACCCTTCGCGCCGTCCCGCGGACGCCGGCATCCTCTCGGCCTGGGTGGGCACCGTGGTGGTGATGGCGGTGACCGCGGTCATCGCCATTCCGCTCGGAGTCGCCGCCGGCGTGTATCTCGAGGAATACGCCCGGCGCAGCCTGTTCACGGACATCATCGAGATCAACATCGCCAATCTCGCCGCTGTGCCGTCCATCATCTACGGCTTGCTGGCGCTCGGCCTGTTCGTCTACGGCGCCGGTTTCGGCTCGACCATCCTCACCGCCGGCGTCACCCTGGCGTTGCTGATCCTGCCCGTCATCATCGTCGCCACCCGCGAGGCGCTGCGTTCGCTGCCGCGGGAGATGCGCGAGGGTGCGTTCGCGCTGGGTGCCGACCGCTGGCAGGTGGTCTCCATGTTCCTGCTGCCGGCGGCGCGGCCCGGCATCATGACCGGCGTCATCGTCGGCCTGTCGCGGGCCATCGGCGAGACGGCACCGCTGATCACCATCGGCGCGCTCACCTTCATCGCCTTCCTGCCGCCGCCGCCCTTCACGCCGGAGTTCCCGTGGATCAGCCTCGACTGGCTGTGGTCGCCCTTCACCGTGCTGCCCATCCAGATGTTCAACTGGGTGTCACGGCCGCAGCCGGCCTTCCACGAGCTGGCCGCGGCGGCGGGCGTGGTGCTGCTGGCGCTGACGCTCGTCATGAACGGACTCGCCATCTACATCCGCTACCGTGACCGTGCCCGGAGGGTTCTGGGATGAGTGCCGAGACGGCCGCACCCGCCGGAGACCTTCCCGCCATCCGCCTCGACGCCCCCCGGGCGGCCGCCCTTGGCGCCATTGCCCGGAAGGAGGCGCCGGCCCTCAAGGCACGGGTGGAAAACCTCAGCTTCTGGTACGGCGACAAACAGGCGCTGTTCGACATCTCCATGCCCATCCACGAGCGGCGGGTGACCGCCCTCATCGGCCCCTCGGGCTGCGGCAAGAGCACCTTGCTGCGCTGCTTCAACCGGATGCACGATCTCTATCCGGGCAACCGCTACGCCGGCCGCATCGTGCTGGAGCCCGAAGGGATCGACATCATCGCGCCGAAGACGGATCCCATGATCCCGCGGCTGCGGATCGGCATGGTGTTCCAGAAGCCCAACCCCTTCCCCAAGTCGATCTACGAGAACGTGGCGGCGGGGCTGCGGATCCGCGGCGTGCGCAACCGCGCCATCCTCGACGAGCAGGTGGAGAAGAGCCTGCGCCGCGCCGCCCTGTGGGAGGAGGTGAAGGACCGGCTGCACGCCAGCGCCTACGACCTTTCCGGCGGCCAGCAGCAGCGGCTGTGCATCGCCCGGGCGCTGGCTCCCGAGCCGGAACTGCTGCTGCTCGACGAGCCCACCTCGGCCCTCGATCCCATCGCCACGGCGCACATCGAGGCGCTCATTGACGAGCTGCGCGAGAACTATACCATCGTCATCGTCACCCACAACATGCAGCAGGCGGCGCGCGTGTCCCAGTACACCGCCTTCCTGCATCTCGGCAAGCTGATCGAGTTCGGACCAACCGAGGAAGTCTTCACGCGGCCGCGCAAGTCCATGACCCAGGACTACATCACCGGCCGCTTCGGCTGAGGAGCCCCGCATGCCCGATCTCATCCGCCGCCACACCGTCCACTCCTTCGACGAGGAGCTCGAACACCTCACCCGCCAGATCCTGCGCATGGGCGGTCTCGTGGAACAGCAGCTCGCCACGGCGGTGCGGGCGCTCGTCGATCGGGACGAGGCGGCGGCCGAGGAGGTGATCGCCCGCGATGACCAGGTCGACGAGCTGGAGGAGGCCATCGACCAGGAGGCCATCCGCATCCTCGCCACCCGGCAGCCGCTCGCCGTGGACCTGCGCATGGTGGCCATGGCCCTCAAGATCTCCAACGACCTCGAGCGGATGGCCGACTACGCCTCCAACATCGCCAAACGGGCCCGCAGCCTCCTCGAACAGCCGGCGCTCAAGCCTCTCGTCACCATCCCGCGCATGGCTGAAGTGTGCCAGGAGATGCTGCGGCTGGTGCTCGAGGCCTACGCCACCCGCGATCCCGAGAAGGCGCTGGTGGCGTGGAAGCGGGACGGCGAGGTGGACCAGCTCTACGTGAGCCTGTTCCGCGAGCTGCTCACCTACATCCTCGAGGACCCGCGCAAGACCGGCGCCTGCATCGACCTGCTGTTCGTGGCGAAGAACCTCGAGCGCTTCGGCGACCACACCACCAACATCGCCGAGAAGATCCACTACATCGTCTACGGCAACCGCATCAACCGCATGGTGGTCGAGGAGTCGTGAAGCCGCTGGTGCTCATCGTCGAGGACGACGCGGCGCTCTCGCGTCTGCTGGCCTGGAACCTGGAGGCGGCCGGCTTCGAGGTGGCCACCGCCTTCGACGGCGAGGAGGCTCTGGCACGGCTCCTCGAGCGGCGCCCCGACATCGTGCTGCTCGACTGGATGCTGCCGGGCCTCTCGGGTCTCGAACTGTGCCGGCGCATCCGCCGCGACCGCGAGTTCTCCGACCTGCCGGTGGTGATGCTCACCGCCCGCACCGCCGAGCCGGACCGGGTGCGCGGCTTCGACCAGGGCGCCGACGACTACGTCACCAAGCCCTTCTCCATGGCCGAGCTGATCCGCCGGCTGCAGGCGGTGCTGCGCCGCGCCCGGCCGGGCCTGCTGGCCGGCGAGCTGCGGGTCGGGGACATCCTGGTCGATCTCGAACGCCGTCGTGCCTTCCGCCGGGGCCGCGAGCTGCGCCTCGCCCCCACCGAGTTCCGCCTGCTGCGCTTCTTCGCCGAGAACCCGGGCCGGGTGTTCTCGCGCCTGCAGCTCATCGACCGGGTGTGGGGCGCGGACGCCGAGATCGATCCGCGGGCGGTGGACGCGGCGGTGCGCCGGCTGCGGCGCGAGCTCAACGCCGCCGGCGAACCGGATCCCATCCGCACGGTGCGGGCCGAGGGCTACGCCTTCGAGGCGGAGGCGGTGCGGAGCGCCGACGCCGCCGGCCGCTAGGACCGCAGCCGCCCTCGGCGGATCGCCGGCAGCGGTGCCAGCGCGAGGAACGGACCGGGCAGGGGCGGCCCGGCCACGAGCCCGGGAAGCGGCAGGCTGCGGCGCAGCGCGGCGAGCCAGGTGACGAGGCCCGGCTCGGGCAGACGGCGCAGGACGAGCGGGGCGTCGGGGGCGAGACCGAGGAGCTCGCGCACCGCGGCCTCGGCCTCCGGCAGCCCGCCGAGCCCGTCCACGAGGCCGCGCTCCCACGCCTGCGCCCCCGTCCACACGCGCCCCTGCGCGAGCTCGCGCACCCGCACCGGATCCATCTTCCGCCCCTCGGCCACGCGCTCCAGGAAGCGGCGGTAGACCTCGTCGATCAGCGCCTCGGCACGGGCGCGCTCGGCTTGGTCGAAGCCGGTGAACAGGCTCCAGATGCCGGCGTTGCGCCCGCGCTCGAGCCGCAGGATCTCCACATCGAGCTTCCTCGCGAGCTCGCCGAGCACGCGCTTGGCGGCGATCACGCCGATGGAGCCGGTGAGGGTGTCGGCCCCGGCCACGATGCGGTCGGCCGCCACCGCCACCCAGTAGGCGCCCGATGCCCCGGCGTTCGTCAGCGAGGCCACCACCGGCCTGCCGGCCGCGCGCACCCGCTCGACCGCCCGCGCGATCTCCTCGGCGGCCAGCGCGTCGCCGCCGGGGCTGTCGATGCGCAGGATCACCGCCCGCACCTCTTCGTCCCCGGCCGCGGCGTCGAGTGCTTCGACGATCGGCCCGGCGAAGGCGCCCTCGAAGGGCGGACCGTCGCCGCGACGCAGCGTGCCGGAGAGGTGCACGACGGCGATGGTCGCGGCGTCCTCCGGCTCCTCCGCCCGCAGCGCGGCGAGGTAG
>BEIP01000161.1 GCA_002898955.1 bacterium HR39
TCGACCACCGCCGGCTGGTCCCGCCATCGCTCGGAGAGCCGCGCCACCAGCCAGTCCACCACCGCGCGGGCGGTCTCGTCGACGAGCCGGCGGATGCGCTCGTGCGTCTCCTTGATCCAGGCCGGCATCTGGGAGAGCGCCTGCTGGAGGCGCTCCTGCAGCCGCTCGATGCGCTGCTCGATCTGGTGGCGCAGCGGCTCGGGGAGCTGCTGGAACTGTTCGGGCGGCATCACCCGCCCCTGCACGGTGGGGGCGAAGACGAAGCCCACGGGCGTGCGCAGGAGCGCGATGCCCTGACGCCGGGCCTCCTCCTCGACCTCCGCCACCGCCCTCTTCTGGCGCTCCTCCAGCTCCTGCTCGACGATCTGGCGGCGGGTGCGGAAATCCTCGCTCTCGAAGGCGTTGCGGAGCGCCGCCAGCAGATCGCCCAGGAGCTCGTGGAGGTCCCGCCGTAGCGCGCGGCCGCGGCCGGCGGGCAGGCGGATGGCGCGCGGCCTGCGCGGGTCGGCGAAGTCGGCGACGTACACCCAGTCGTCGGGCACCGGCATGGCCGCGGCCCGGGCGCGCAGCAGGCGTTCGACGGTGGTGTGGCGGCCGCTGCCGGGCGGGCCGAGGACGAAGACGTTGAAGTCGCGCCGGCGCAGGGAGAGGGAGAGCTCCAGCGCCTCCGCCGCCCGCTCCTGCCCGAGGGGACCGTCGGGCGGCTCGATCCCGTCCGTGCCGTCGAAGCCGAACGCGGCCGGATCGCAGCGCCAGGCCAGTTCGTCGGCCCCGAGTTCCTTCGCCGCCACGACGCCTGCCTCCGCCCGACCTCACGCGCCCGCCGCCAGTTCCTCCTCGGGGAAGGCGACGCCGGTGCCGCGCAGCCCGCAGTAGCCGTGCGGATGGCGCGCGAGGTACTGCTGGTGTCCGGGCTCGGCGTACCAGAACGGGCCGGCCGGCGCCACCTCCGTGGTGACCGGACGGCGCCATCCCGCCCGGCGCAGGGCCTCGGCGTAGACATCGCGCGCGCGGCGGGCGAGCTCCAGCTCGGCGCGATCGTCGAGGAAGACCACGCTGCGGTACTGGATCCCCACGTCGTTGCCCTGGCGCATGCCCTGGGTGGGATCGTGGTTCTCGAAGAACAGCCGCAGCAGCCGGACGAGGGAGGTCTCCCGCGGGTCCCACACCACCCGCACCACCTCGGCGTGGCCGGTGAGGCCCGTGCACACCTCCTCGTAGGTGGGATGCGGGGTGAAGCCGCCCATGTAGCCCACCGCCGTCACCCATACGCCGGGCTGCCGCCAGAACAGGCGCTCCGCACCCCAGAAGCAGCCCATGCCGAAGTGCGCGACCCGCAGGCCCTCGGGATGGGGCGGCAGCAGCGGCCGGCCGCTCACCAGATGGCGCTCCGGCAGCGGGAAGGCGTAGGCGTCGCGTCCGGGCAGCGCCTCTTCGGGGGTCGGCAGTTCCGTCTTCTTCGCAAAGGGCCACATGCGCCCTACTCCTCCCAGAGAAGGGGGCCGACGGGGACGAGATCCTCGGGCCAGCTCAGCACGAAGCCGAAGCGGATCTCGCGGGCCTCGCCCGGCGCGAGGTCGAGGTTCCAGGCGAGCAGCCCGGGCACGCCGCGCACGTCACGCGCATCCGGCGGGGTGGCATCGTCGGCGGGCTCCACCTTCAGCCGCTCGTCGCGCGGCACCGGCAGGCGCTCGTGGACCACCACCCGCACCGGCCGGTCGTGGCCGTTCCCGACCCGCACCAGCCAGCGGCGCACGAGCCGCCCCCTGGTGCGCAGCCAGCCCGATCCGCCCCGCGTCTGCTCCAGGGGGATACGGCTCACGCGCACCGCCGGATCGACCCCGAAGCCGAGCCGCAGCTCGCCGCCCGGCGGCACCGCGGCGATCTCCGCTTCGCCCACCGGCGCGCCGTCGCGCACGAGGCGCACCGTGGCGGCCGGAAGCGGCACCTCGCTGGTCCACTTGGCCTTCGCCACCACGAAGGCGGCCTCGCGCTCGGCCGGCACCGTCTCCAGCACCAGCTGCGCATCCAGATCCGTGCGCTCCAGCAGCAGGTCGACCTCGCCCCCGTCGGCGGGCACGTCGACGGGTAGCGGCAGATGCCAGCGGGCGTGGAAGGCGGTGCGTTCGCGCGCGACCACCGGAGCCGCGAGCGCCAGCGCGCCTGGTATCCGTTCGAGCCCCTCCGACGCCTCCGGCTTGCGGGGGACCGGCGGTGGCGGCTCGCGCAGGTCCACCCACCAGGGCTCCGGCTCGGGCGGCGCCACCTCGCCCGGTGCGGCGATGCCGGCCAGCGTCAGGTCGATGTCCTCCCAGTCCTCGCCGGTGCGCTGGCGGACGAGCGCCCGCTGCTCGACGGTGAGCCGGCCGGCGGTGCCGTCGAGGGCGGCCACCAGCAGAGGCTCGAAGCCGGCCCGCCCGTCGGGATGGACGATGCGCACATCCACCGCTCCGGCGCGCGTCGCCTCCACGTCCAGCACCAGCTCGGCGACGCTGGTGCCGCCGCCACGCACCCGCTCGAGCTCCGCCCGCAGCGCCGCGATCCCGTCCTCCAGCCGCGCCGCCTCCTCCTCGGCCTGACGCTGCAGCTCCAGCACCTCGACCGTGCCGGTCCCCACCGTTTCCCACGCCCGGCGCCACGCCTCGGGGTCGAACCGCCCCTCCAGAAGCCCGCGGGTCGCGATGTCGGCACCGACCTCGCCGATGCGCTCCAGCAGCCTCAGCTGTGCTTCGGCGGCCCGGGCGCGGTCCTTCTGGCGGCGGTGTTCGGCCTCGAGCTCGCGCAGCCGGGCGAGGAGCTCCCGTTCGCGCCGCGAGACCGGCTCGGCGAGATGGCGCACGAGCAGGCGCCGGGCGACGATGCGCAGGGCGTCGGCCGGCCGGACCTCCAGCGCGAGACCGGCGGCGTCCAGCATGCCCGGCAGCCCGCCGATCACCAGCGTGTGGCGGCCCGCTTCGAGGTCGAGGCGGAGTTCCCGCGTCGCGAGGGCGCCGTCCGGCGCGAGCTCCACCGCCCGCACCGGTGCCCGCAGCGTCGCTTCGGCCGCCATCGGCTCCCTCCCCGGCGCGAGCGCGCACGCCGCCAGCAACAGCAGCGTCGGTCCATGCGGAACGCGCCGCCTCATTCCGCCTCGCCCTCCGGCGGCACCTCGCGGCGCGCCGGCACGAGGCGGGCGAGCGGCGGCCGGCGCCACTCGGGCAGCTCTCCCTCGCTCACGTGGACGATCCGTGCCTCGCCGGTCCCGTAGACGGTGACCTGGATGCCGTTCGCCTCCACCACCAGCACCTCGTTGGGTGCGAGGTGCACCCGGCGCCACCGCGCCATGTCCGCTCTCCCGGATGTGCTTGGGCATCCTTCTGCCACGACCGCGCCGTCCGTCCAAGCATACGGGCGGCTTGCCCGGCGCGGTCCGCGCTGCGATCATGGCGGCGCGGCTTCGGGGAGGAACCGGGAGATGCGGCGCCACCACGACATGGGCGGCCTGCCGGCCGGACCGGTGGAGCGCCACGAGCACGAGCTGCTGCCGTGGGAGAAGAAGGTGGACGCCATCCTGCGGCTGCTCGTGGCCAAACGCGTGATGACCCTCGACGAGCTGCGCCGCGGCATCGAGGAGCTGGGGCCCGGCGCCTACGACGAGCTGTCCTATTTCGAGCGGTGGATCTCCTCCATCGCCGACATCCTGCTGGAAAAGGGCGTCGTCACGGTGGCGGAGCTGGGCGAGGCCATGGAGCGGGCCCGCGCCCGCCGGGCCGAAGCCGAGGCGCTGCCATGAGCGGGATCGCGACGCAGGAGCCGGTGCGGCCGCGCTTTCCGCCGGGGGCGCTGGTGCGGGTGCGCGCCTGGGATCCGCCGGGTCACGTGCGCACGCCCTTCTACACCCGCGGGCACGTGGGCGAGATCGTGCAGGTGATCGGCCCCATGCCCAACCCCGAGGAGATGGCCTACGGCCGCACCGACCGGCCTCCCGTGGTGGTCTACCGGGTGCGCTTTTCCCGCCGCGAGCTGTGGCCGGAGGATCCCGATCCGCACCCGGACACGGTGGTGGTGGACCTGTGCGAGCACTGGCTGGAGCCGGCGGAGGAGGGCGCGCGATGAGCGGCGGAGGTGCCCACGACCATCCCCATCCGAAGCAGCCGGACCTCGAGGACGCTCCCTACACCTGGCACATGGCGCTCACCGACGCCCTGGCGGACCTGCTGGTGGCGAAGGGCGTCTTCACGGCCGACGAGCTGCGCGCCACCCTCGAGGCCATGGAATCGGCCAGCCCGGCGCAGGGCGCGCGGCTGGTGGCGCGGGCCTGGGTGGATCCGGCCTTCGAGGCGCGGCTTCTGGAGGACGTGAACGCCGCCGCGGCGGAACTCGGGATCGACGCCGGCGCCATTCCCATCCGGGCGGTGAAGAACACACCGGAGGTGCACAACGTGATCGTGTGCACCCTGTGCTCCTGCTACCCGCGCTTCCTGCTGGGGCCGCCGCCGGACTGGTACAAGGCGCGGGCCTACCGCTCGCGGGTGGTGCGCGAGCCGCGGGCGGTGCTGGCGGAATTCGGCCTCGTGCTGCCCGACCATGTCCGCATCGAAGTCCACGACAGTACAGCCGAGCTCCGTTACATGGTTGTACCGATGCGGCCGGAAGGCACGGAGGACATGGACGAGGAGGCGCTGGCGGCGCTGGTGACCCGCGACTGCCTCATCGGCGTGGCGGTGCCGCGGGCCCCGCGCCGCGCGTGATCCGGCCGCTCCGGGCCGCGCCGCGGGCTCGCGCCATGGTTTCGCGGCAACACTCCGAAGCTTTGTCA
>BEIP01000162.1 GCA_002898955.1 bacterium HR39
TGCAGGCGGACGGCCTCCATCCCACCGCCTCCGGCATCCGGGCCATCGTCGAACGGCTGCTGCCGGGCATCCTCGCCTGGCTGGAGGCGACCGGCGTGCGTGCGCGGCCGGCTCAGTGAGCGGCGAGCAGCGCGCGCAGCTCGGCGGCGAGTCCGCGCAGCCGGCGGGCCTCCTCCAGGAGCGCCTGCCGGTGCGGGGAGGCCGCGTCGGGAGCGGGTGCGGCCTCCGTGCGGGCCAGCGCCCGGCGCTCCTTCAGGTGCTTCTTGGCACCCTCGATGGTGAAGCCCTCCTCGTAGAGGAGGGTGCGGATCTCGCGCAGGAGCTGCACGTCCTCGGGGCGGTAGTAGCGGCGTCCGCCGCTGCGCTTGAGGGGACGGAGCTGGGGGAAGCGGGTCTCCCAGAAGCGCAGCACGTGGGGCGCGACACCCAGCTCCTCCGCCACCTCGCCGATGGTGCGGAAGGCCTGCTCGGACTTGCGCGGGCGCTCCCCGCCGCTCACGCGCCGTCTTCCTCCCCGGCGTTGAGACGCTGGCGCAGCTCGCGCGGGGGGCGGAAGAACAGGGTGCGGCGCGGGCCGATGGGCACGGTCTCGCCGGTGCGGGGATTGCGACCGACCCGCGGCGCGCCGTCCCTCACCACGAAGCTGCCGAAGCCGGCGATCTTGACCCGCCCCTCGCGCACCAGCGCCGCGGCGATCTCCTCGAGGGCCGTCTCGACGAGCTGGGCCGACTCGCTCCGCGAGAGACCGATCTCGCGGTGCAGGGCCTCGACGAGCCCGGCGCGGGTGAGGGTGCGGCCGCTCAAGACCGGTGTGCTCCGTGGATCTTCCGGGCACAAGCCTAGCCCGGAGCGCGATTTTCCGCAACGCCCGCGTACCCGGAGATTCGCCCCGGCCAGGCCGGCGCCGGGCCGTCGCCCGTCGACAGTCCCGCGCCGGCGGCCTAGCTTGGCGGCGGAGCGCATGTCGGGGTGAGGCACGGTGAACGGATCGTTCTACGCGCTGCTCGCGCGCACCTTCACGCGGCTCGCCGCGAAGACGGCGATCGACGAAGTGGAGCGGGGCCGCACGCTCGCCTTCGCCAATCTCGACGCGCTGTCCGCCCGCTACGCCCGCACGCTGGCCGGCCTCGGCTGTACGAAGGGCGACCGGGTGGCGGTGCAGGTGGAGAAATCGCCCGAAGCCCTCGCCATCTACCTCGCCTGCCTGCGGGCGGGGTTCATGTTCGTGCCGATGAACACCGCCTACCGCAGCGGCGAGGTGGGCTGGATCCTGCAGTCCGCCGAGCCGCGGGTCTTCGTCTGCGATCCCGCCCGGGAGGACGAGCTGCGCCCGCTCGCCGAAGGGGCGGGAG
Organism: bacterium HR39; assembly: GCA_002898955.1. Lineage (GTDB taxonomy): Bacteria > Pseudomonadota > Alphaproteobacteria > Geminicoccales > Geminicoccaceae > HRBIN39. The sequence continues at coordinate 1,353 of BEIP01000162.1, forward strand.
TGGCCCACGTCCTCACCCTCGACGCCGACGCGCGGGGCAGCTTCGCCGAGCGGGCCGCGGCCGAGCCGGCCGACTTCCCGGTGGTGGAGCTCTCCGCCGACGACCACGCGGCCATGCTCTTCACCTCCGGCACCACCGGCCGGCCCAAGGGCGCGCCGCTGACCCACGGCAATGTGGCGAGCAACGCGCAGGTGTTGGTGGAGGCGTGGGAGATCACCGGGGACGACGTGCTGCTCCACGCGCTGCCCATCTACCACGCCCACGGCCTGTTCGTCGCCGCCAACACCGCGATGCTGGCCGGCGCCACCATGCTGTGGCTGCGGAAGTTCGACGCGGCGAAGGTGGTGGAGCTCCTGCCGCGCGCCACGGTGTTCATGGGCGTGCCCACCATGTACGTGCGCCTGTTGGATCGGCCGGAGCTCGACCGCGAGCGCACGGGGAACGTGCGGCTGTTCGTCTCCGGCTCGGCACCGCTGTCGCCCGAGGTGTGGAAGGCGTTCCGCGAGCGCACCGGCCACGAGATCCTCGAGCGCTACGGCATGAGCGAGATCCTCATGCACACCGGCAATCCCTACCGCGGCGAGCGCCGGCCCGGCACGGTGGGCGTGCCCTTCAGCGGCTCGGAGGTGAAGATCGTCGACGACCAGGGCCGCGAGCTGCCGCCGGGCCAGCCCGGCCACGTGCTCGTGCGCGGGCCCAACGTCTTCAGGGGGTACTGGCGCAATCCCGAGGCCAACCGCGAGGCCTTCACCGAGGACGGCTGGTTCCGCACCGGGGATCTCGGCCATCTCTCCGAGGACGGCTATCTGACCCTGGTGGGACGCGCACGCGATCTGATCATCACCGGCGGTCTCAACGTCTATCCGAAGGAGGTCGAGGACGTCGTCGACTCGATCCCCGGCGTGCGCGAGAGCGCGGTGATCGGTCTGCCGCATCCCGACTTCGGCGAGGCGGTGACGGCGGTGGTGGTGCGCGAGCCCGGCTCGGACGTCGACGAGGAGACGATCGTCCGCATCTGCAGGGAAAGGCTCGCCGGCTACAAGGTCCCCAAGCGGGTGATCTTCGTCGACGAGCTGCCGCGCAACACCATGGGCAAGGTGCAGAAGCGCGAGCTGCAGGAGCGCTTCCGCGACCTCTACACCCGCGGGGAGGTGCCGGCATGATCCTCGAACTCGACGGGGTCCGCCCGGAGGTCCATCCCGACGCCTGGATCGCCCCCACCGCGGTGCTCGTCGGCCGGGTGATCGTGCGGGCCGGTGTCAGCATCTGGTGGGGTGCGGTGCTGCGCGGCGACAACGAGCCCATCGTCATCGGCGAGGAGAGCAACGTCCAGGACGGCTGCGTCATGCACACCGACCCGGGCTTCCCGCTCGAGGTGGGGCCGCGGGTGACGGTGGGGCATCAGGCCATGCTGCACGGCTGCACCGTCGAGGAGGGAGCGCTGGTCGGCATCGGTGCGGTGGTGCTCAACGGCGCGCGCATCGGGCGCGAGGCGCTGGTGGGCGCGAAGGCGCTGGTGCCGGAGGGACGCGAGATCCCGCCGCGCAGCCTCGCCGTCGGCGTGCCGGCGCAGATCCGGGGCGAGCTGCGGCCCGAGCAGATCGAGCGCATCCGCCGCGGCACGCGGGTCTACGTGGAGCGCGCCCGGCTCTACCGCGAGCGGCTGCGCCGGATCGACGGCTGATCCGGCACAGCGGGCGCCCGAAAAACGCGGCGCCGGCCCCGCGGGGCCGGCGTGGTGCAATGCGGCGGGGCCAGCGGGCCGTCGGTCGGAACTTCCGTTCCTGGGACCTGCTGTGCAGGTGGGCGCCATATGCCGTGACCACGGCCACGGCAGGGACAGCTCCCTTCGGAACGTCTCGGCCCAGGCGCTCGTTGCGCGACCTGACGCACCCTCCAGCCGTCCGCCGCCGGCCCGATCTAGAGTGCATCGAGGCGGGCCGCAAGCGCCTCGAGGCGGCCGGCGAGGGCGGCGAGGCGGGCGGCGTCCTCCCCGGAGCCGGCTTCCTCCAGCCGCCGGCGCAGGGCCCTGAGCTCGGCGCGCAGCGCCTCGAGCTCCCGCTCGCGCGCCTTGAGGGCGGCATAGGCGTCGTCGAGCTCGTCGGCGAGCAGCAGGGCCACCAGCACCAGGAGGCGCGAATCGCCCACCAGTCCACCGTGCCGGCGGGCGAGGTCCTGCACCCGCGCATCCACGTAGGCGGCGAGATCGCGCAGCCGCTGCTCCTCGCCCTCGCCGCACTGCACCACGTGGCGGCGTCCGTTCACCGTGATCTCGACGGTGGGCACGGGCTCACTCCTCCGCCAGCTTCTCGAGCCGCCCGGCGCTCTCCTCGAGGGCGGCGGTGGCGCGGGTCAGCGCTTCCCGCAGGCGGCCGTTCTCGGCGCGCAGCCGCTGGATCTCGGCCTCGAAGGAGGCGCGCAGCTCCGCCAGCGCCGCCTCCGCGTCGCCGCCGGCGGCCGCCTCGAGCCGCCGTTCGAGGAAGCGCTGCAGCGCCGCCTCGAGCGCGTCCATCGCGCTCTCCAGCCTGCGGATCGCGTCCTGCGGATCGGCCATGGGCGCGGGGTCCTCCACCGGCGGGTGAGCCGCATCGCCCGCACGCTGTGCCACGGTCCGGCCCCGGCCGTCAATCGGCGCGGACGCCGCCGCGGCCCTGCTGCGGTGCAGCAACTTGTAGCGGGCCGCCCGCGGCGCTAGTTTCGCGGGCGGCGAACGGTTCCATCCCCGCAGCGAACGGATCCGGACATTGGCGGAGCTCGGCGAAGCCGGACAGATCAGGCCCGTCTCCCTCGAGGAGGAGATGAAGCGCTCGTACCTCGATTACGCCATGAGCGTGATCGTGAGCCGGGCGCTTCCCGACGTGCGCGACGGCCTCAAGCCGGTGCAGCGCCGCATCCTCTACGCCATGCGCGAGGGCGGCTACGATATCGGCAAGCCGTACCGCAAGAGCGCGCGCATCGTCGGCGACGTCATGGGTAAGTACCACCCCCACGGCGACGCCGCCATCTACGACGCCATGGTGCGGCTCGCCCAGCCCTTCTCCATGCGGCTGCCGCTCGTCGACGGGCAGGGCAACTTCGGCTCCATGGACGGCGATCCGCCGGCGGCCATGCGCTACACCGAGGCGCGCCTCGCGCCGGCGGCGGCGGCGCTGCTCGACGACATCGACAAGGACACCATCGACTGGCGCCCCAACTACGACGAGAGCGCCATGGAGCCGGTGGTGCTGCCGGCCCAGTTCCCCAACCTGCTGGTCAACGGCGCGGGCGGCATCGCCGTCGGCTTGGCCACCAACATCCCGCCCCACAATCCCGGCGAGGTGGTGGACGCGACGCTGGCGCTGCTGCGCGATCCCGACATCGACCTCCACGGGCTGATGAAGCACCTGCCGGGACCGCACTTCCCGACCGGCGGGATCGT
>BEIP01000163.1 GCA_002898955.1 bacterium HR39
CGATCCGCTCGAGGCAGGACTCGACGATGGCGCCGATCAGCCGGTCGTAGCTCCAGCCCGCCTGAGTGGCGAGGATGGGGAGGTCCGAATGGGTGGGGTGCAGGCCCGGCAGCGGATTGATCTCGAGGAAGTGCGGCACGCCCCGCCCGTCGGAGCGCAGGTCGACCCGCGAGGCGTCGCGGCAGCCGAACAGCCGGTGGGCGGCGAGGGCCACCTCCGCCGCCCGGCGCGCCTCGCCGTCGTCCACCAGCCGGTACTCGACGAGCTGTTCGCAGAACTCCTTGTTGTGGAAGGAGTAGACGCCGGGCTCGGCTCCCTCGCGCAGCACCACCTCGAGCACGCCGATCACCCGCGCCCGGCGGCCGGTGCCGACGATGCCGACGGTGAACTCCCTGCCGCCGAGCCAGCCCTCCACCAGCACCGGTTGCCGGTAGCGGGCGAGCAGCGCCGTCACCACCCGCGCGAGACCGGCGCGGTCCTCGATGCGCGAGGCCGGCCCCACGCCCTTGCCGGTGCCCTCGGCGAGGGGCTTGGCGAAGAGCGGCAGGGGCAGGTCGACGGCGGCGAGGTCCTCGGGCTCCTCCACCACCGCGAAGGGAGCGGTGGGCAGGCCGGCGTCGCGCACCACCCGCTTGGTGGGCGCCTTGTCGAGGGTGAGGGCGCAGGTGAGGCTGTCGCTGAAGGTGCAGGGGATGCCGAAGCCCTCGAGCAGCGCCGGCACCTGCGCCTCCCGCCCGCGGCCGCCCCAGCCCTCGCAGATGTTGAACACGAAGTCCCAGCGGGCGCCGCGGGCGAGGCGGCGCACCAGCCGGTCGAGCCCTCCTATTCGCTCCACCGTGAAGCCTATTCTTCCTAGTTTCTCCGCCACCTCTTCTCCCTTCTCTGGCTATTCTAACTCGTCCTCTTCCTCGGTGTATCGTCCGCGGGCGAGCCACGCCTCCCGCAGGTCGTAGGTGAAACCCACCCTCATGGTCCGGTCTCCGCGGCCGTCGCGGGCCGGCCGAGCCGCCCTGCGGGGTCGGGATAGCGGAAGATGCGGCCCTCGAAGTTGCGCAGCAGCAGGTCGTCGCCCTCGCGGCCCACCACCGCTTCGGGCAGCAGGGCGATCTTGCCGCCGCCGCCCGGGGCGTCGACCACGAAGTGGGGAACCGCATAGCCGGTGGTGTGGCCGCGCAGCCCCGCGAGGATCTCGAGGCCCTTCTCCACCGGCGTGCGGAAGTGCGCCGATCCCACGATCGGATCGCACTGGTAGAGGTAGTAGGGCCGCACCCGCAGCCGCAGCAGCCCCTGGAAGAGCCGCCGCAGCACGTCGACATCGTCGTTGACGCCGCGCAGCAGCACCGTCTGCGAACCGAGCGGGATGCCGGCGTCGGCGAGGCGGTTGCACGCCTCGGCGGTCTCGGGGGTGAGCTCGGCCGGGTGGGTGAAGTGCAGGCTCATCCACAGCGGCCGGTGGCGCCGCAGCACGCGGATCAATTCGCGGGTGATCCGCTGCGGCAGTACCACCGGGACCTTGCTGCCGATGCGCACGAACTCCACGTGGCGGATCCGGCGCAGCCGCCCCAGCAGCCAGTCGAGGCGGTCCTCGCCGAGGGTGAGGGGATCGCCGCCCGACAGCAGCACGTCGCGGATCTGCGGGTGGGCCTCGATCCACTGCAGCGCGCGCTCCCACTGGGCGTGGGAGAACTGGTACTCGCCGCCCGGCTGACCGACCGCGCGCGAACGGGTGCAGTAGCGGCAGTAGGTCGAGCAGAAGCCGGTGACGAGGAACAGCACCCGGTCGGGATAGCGGTGCACCAGCCCGGGCACCACCGTGTCGTGGTCCTCGCCGAGGGGATCGATGTCCTCGCCGGGCGTGCGCAGGAACTCCGCCCCCACCGGAATGTGGGTGCGGCGCAGGGGATCGGCCGGGTCGTCGCGGTCCATGAGGGCGGCATAGTACGGCGTGATGCCGACCGGCAGGCCGCCCTGCCGCCGGCCGACCGCCGCCCGCTCGTCGTCGGACAGGCGGAAGATGTGCTCCAGTGCGGAGAGCGAACGGATGCGATGGCGCAGCTGCCAGCGCCAGTCGTTCCACTCCGCCTCGCCGGCTTCCGGAAAGAAGCGGCGCATGAAGGCGCGCCGTTCGGGGGCGATGGGAAATCGCGGCCGACGCGTCGACGGCCGTACGGCCCGTCGTCGGCCGCCGTGACGGTCGGGAGGTTCGGCGTCGTTTTCGACGGTCGGGGTCTCGGAGACGAGCACGTCCACCGCTGTTGCTCCCGCTCGCGATCCGGAAACCGCTCCGGATCCTTTCGGAGCGCGGAATATGGCAGTGTTCGCGCCATCCGCAAGAGGGTTCGACCAGTCGAAGCGGTCGGAGGCCGCGGCGAACACTTGTAAAAAAGCAAAGGTCGATGTAAAATCGAGCGAAGGACCAGTGGATGCCGCCGGCCGGACGGCGGATCGACCGGAAGAAACCCGAAGGTCGGCGCCGTGATCACCGCCCCGCGGTCCGGCACCGCATCCTCGCCCCGACGGCGGGCGGGTCCCCGTGGCCGCCCGACGCGGCGCGTACCGGGCACCTCGACTGTCGGCGATCTCCGCGTGTCGCCGGGTCGGGGCCGCGCCGCGGCGCGGGCGCGTGTGGCACCGAGATCACACAGGCGAGCGACGGTCGGTCGGCGGGGCCGGGAGCTCCCGGACGTCGCCGGCGAGGTGCTGCGAGAGGAGCCGCTGGACGGCGGCCCAGTGTTCCACGTGCGGCCGGTGACCGCACCGGGGCAGGAGGAAGAGGCGGGCGAGGGGCGGCCGTTCCGCGAGCCACAGCCCGCACGGATACGGCAGGATGCGATCCTCGCGGCCGTGGACCACCAGCACCTCGTGCGGCATGCGCACAAGCGCCGCCTCGGGCACCACCGGGGCATCGGCCACCGCCTGGCGGTCGCCGCCGAACATGGCCTCGTCGGAGCGCCGCACCTCCGGCCGGAGGGCGGCCTCGGTGCGCAGCCGCGCGATGGAGTCCACATCCTCCCCGAGCACCGCGGGGGCGGGGACGATCCGGCGCACGAGCCGGGCCATGACGGCGGGCGTGGGGTCCTCGTAGAAGCCCCACAGCCGGTCGAGCTCCGGGGTGATGCGCAGCGGCGCGCCGGCCGGGGCGAGCAGCGCCACGCGCCCGAAGCGCTCCGGCGCCTCGGCCAGCAGGTGCAGGGCGATGCAGCCGCCCAGGGAGGTGCCGACGAGGTGCGCCCGTGCGAGGCCGAGCGCGTCGAGCAGCGCGAGGCACTGGTCGGTCCACAGCCGCATCCAGCCGCGGATGTGGCGCGGCGGCGTCGCGGGGTGGGTGCTCGCGCCGAAGCCGGCGAGGTCGGGGGCGAGCACGCGGTGCTCTCCGGCGAAGGCCGGCAGCGTCCTGCCCCACGCCGAGGCGGTGCTCGCACCGGTGGCTCCGGTCGGTGCACTGCCGGGATCCGCGGGCTGCGCCTCCCCTCAGGCCGCTGCGTGCGCATGCGGGCTGCGGCTCGGCGGCTCCCCATGCCCCGGCGGTCCGTCGGCTCGTGCCCGTATGTTCCGATACCGCTGCGACGTCCGCGACCCGCCATGCTCCGCGCGAGCGCACCTTCGCGGCGTCGATCCCCGCGTGGTCCTGTTCCGGCCGACGGATCCGGGGATGCCGTCGTCCGGCCACCACCCGGCCGGGCGTGACGTCCGTGCTCCGGCCAAGCCAGGCAGGGCCGTCCTCCGGCTCACGGCACCATGGCCGCCTCCCGCGCGGCGAGCCAGGAGCGGAGGGTCTCCGCCGGCATCGGCCGGCCGAACAGCCAGCCCTGCGCCTCGCGACAGCCCACGCCCAGCAGGAAACGGCGCTGCGCTTCCGTCTCGACGCCTTCGGCCAGGAGTTCGAGATCCAGCGCGGCGGCGAGCGAGGCCACGGCGCGGACGATCGCCCGGTCCTCGCCATCCTCCGGCAGACCCGCCACGAAGGTCCGGTCCAGCTTGAGCCGGCTCACCGGCACCCGCTTGAGGTAGACCAGAGAGGAGTAGCCGGTGCCGAAGTCGTCGACCGCGAAGCGCACGCCGCGTGCGGCGAGCTCGCGCAGGTTCCGGCCCACCACCTCCGCATCGGCGAGGAGCGTGCGCTCGGTGATCTCGAACTCCAGCCGTGCCGGGTCGAGGCCGAGCTCGTCGATCAGCCCGGCGAGACGCCGCGCCGCACCCTCTTCGGCCAGCTCCTCGGGTGCGAGATTGACGGCGAGACGGAGACCGCGGCCGACCACGGCCTCGATGCCCGGCAGGTCCCGGGCCGCCCGTTCCAGCACGAGCCGGGTGATGCGCGGGGCCAGCCCGCACTCTTCGGCGATCGCCACGAAGACGTCGGGCGGAATGCGGTCTTCCGCTCCCGCGGGCCAGCGCACCAGGGCCTCGACGCCGCTCACCCGCCCGCCCGCGAGTTCCACCAGCGGCTGGTAGTGGACCTCGAGTGCGCCCGCCGCGAGGTGCTCCCGCAGTTCCCCCTCGATCCGCCGTCTCCGCTCCGCATCCGCGCGCAGCGAACAGTCGAAGGCCCGCACCCCGCCGCGTTCGCGCTTGGCCGCGTAGAGGGCGAGATCGGCCGCGGCCAGCAGCTCCTCCGGCGTCGCGGCGTGGTCGGGGAAGAGGGCGAAGCCGACGGACACGCCGATGTGGCAGCGGACGTCCTCCGCCTCCACCACCGGCTCGAGCGCCCCGGCGAGGCGTCGGGCCAGCGCGCGGGCATGGCCGGG
>BEIP01000164.1 GCA_002898955.1 bacterium HR39
TGGCCGTCGGGCTGTGGGCGGGGACCCCGCGCCCGCGCAGGGTGCTGGAAGGCTACGGGCGCGGCGGGCAGCCGCTTCCGGTCTACAAGATGCCGCACCTCGAGGGCTGGGCGCAGGCCGGCGAGCTGCTGTTCCTGCCGGCCGTCGGCCGCCACGAGCTGCTGGTGGTGGACCGGCGGGAGGACTTCCGCGAGGTGGCCCGCATCCCCGTCCACGGCCAGCCGGTCTTCGCCGTGGCCCGCCCGGACGGGCGCGAGGTGTGGGTGAACTGCGCCCACCCCCGCAACGACGTGGTGCAGATCGTCGACGTGCCGCGCCTTGAAGTCGTGGCCACGCTCGAGCCGGGAAGGGCCGTGATGCACATCGAGTTCACGCCGCGCGGCGAGCGCGCCTTCGTCTCGGCGCGCGATTCGGACCGGGTGGTGGTCTACGACACGCGGGAGCGCAGACAGGTGGCGGCCTTCGCCGCCCGCTCGCCCTCGGGGATCTTCCTCGCCGCCCGCGCGGCGCGCATCGGGTTCTGAACGGGGAGGCACGGGATGGACGGTTTCGATCGGGTGCGACGGCGGCTTCTCGACGACTTCCAGAAGGACTTCCCGCTCGATCCGCGCCCCTTCCGGGTGATCGGCGAGCGCCTCGGCATCTCCGAGGACGAGGTGCTGGACCTGCTGTGCGAGCTGCAGGAGAGCGGCGTGGTGGACCGGGTGGGCGCGGTGCTGGAGCCGGGCCGCGCCGGTGCCAGCACCCTGGCCGCCATGCGGGTGCCGCCGGAGATGCTGGAGGGCGTGGCCGCCTTCGTGAGCTCCTTCCCCGAGGTCAACCACAACTACCAACGCGAGCACGAGATCAATCTCTGGTTCGTCGCCACCGCGCCGACCCCGCAGCGCCTGCGGGCGGTGCTGGACGCGATCTCCTATCGCACCGGCATTCCGGTGATCGAGCTGCCGCTGGTCGAGGCCTTCCGGCTGGATCTGGGGTTCCCGCTGTCGTGGAGCTGAGCCCGCGCGATCTCGAACTGCTGGCGCTCCTGGAGGACGGCCTGCCGCTGGTCCCCCGCCCCTATGCGGCGCTGGGCGGGCGGTGCGGCATGGACGAGGCCGAGGTGATCGCGCGGCTGCGGCGGCTCCTCGAGGCCGGGGTGATCCGCCGCTTCGGCCTGATCCTGCGCCATCGCCGGCTGGGATACCGGGCCAACGCCATGGTGGTGTGGGACGTGCCCGATGTGCGGGTGCGCGAGGCCGCCCGCATCCTGTGCGCGCTGCCCTTCGTCACCCTGTGTTACCGGCGACGGCGCCATCCCGCCTGGCCCTACAACCTCTACTGCATGATCCACGGGCGCGAGCGCAGCCCGGTGCTGGAGCAGGTGGACGAGGCGACCCGCGCCGCCGGGCTCGAAGGCCTGCCGCGGCAGGTCCTGTTCTCGCGCCGCTGCTTCAAGCAGACCGGGGCCCGCTATTTCTCGACGATCCGGAACAGCCTGCGGGAGGCGGCGGATGCAGCCCCGGGAGCGTGAGCTGCTGCGCCGGCTGCTGCGCGGCATCCCCGTGGATTCCCGACCCTTCGCGGAGGTCGCCCGCGAGCTCGGCATGGACGAAGCCGAGGTGGCGGCCACCATCCGCCGCTGGCTGGAAGAGGGCCTGCTCACCCGCTTCGGCCCCATGTTCGACATCGAGCGGCTGGGCGGGGCGGTCACCCTGTGCGCCATGGCGGTGCCGCAGGCGCGCTTCGAGGAGGTGGCGGCGATGGTGAACGCCCATCCCGAAGTCGCCCACAACTACGAGCGCGAGCACCGCTTCAACATGTGGTTCGTGATCGCCGCCGAAAGCCGCGCCGAGATCGACCGGGTCATCGCCGAGATCGAGCGGGAGACCCGCCTGCAGGTGGTCGATCTGCCCAAGGAGCGCGAGTACTTCCTCGAGTTCATCCCGGAGGTGGGCTGATGGATCCGCGCGTGCGGGCGCTGGTGCTCGCCACCCAGGAGGGCCTGCCGCCCGATCCCGAGCCCTTCCTGCGGGTGGCGGAGCGACTCGGCTGGAGCGAGGAGGAGGTGCTGGAGCTGTTCCGCCGGCTGCTCGCAGAGCGTGCCGTGCGGCGGATCGCGGCGGTCCCGCACCACCTGCGGCTCGGCGTGCGGGCCAACGCCATGAGCGTGTTCGACGTGGACGACGCCGAGGTCGACCGGCTCGGCGCCGAGGTGGGTGGGCTTCCCTTCGTCAGCCACTGCTACCGCCGCCCGCGCCGGCCGCCCGCCTGGCCCTACAACCTCTTCGCCATGGTCCACGGCCGCGACCGCGCCGAGGCGATGGATCGGGTGATCGCGATCAAGGACCGGCTCGGGCCGGCGTGCAAGGGATGGGACGTGCTCTGGAGCACGCGGGTGCTGAAGAAGACCGGCCTGCGGCTCGTCGCGCGGGAGGAGGATCCATGTTCCGTCTGAGCCGCTACATGCGCGAGCTGCTGCACCCCACACCGGTGCGGCGGGGGCGGCCGAGCGGGCCGGTGGTGATCTGGAACCTGATCCGCCGCTGCAACCTCAACTGCATCCACTGCTATTCGCTCTCGGCGGACGTGGACTTCCCCGGCGAGCTCGGCACCGACGAGGTGTTCCGGGTGATGGACGACCTGCGCGCCTTCGGCGTGCCGGTGCTGATCCTCTCGGGCGGCGAGCCGCTGCTGCGCCCCGACATCTTCGAGATCTCCCGCCGCGCCAGGGGCCTCGGCTTCTATCTCGGGCTTTCCACCAACGGCGCGCTGATCGACGCCGCCATGGCGGACCGCATCGCCGAGGTGGGCTACTACTACGTGGGCATCTCCCTCGACGGCATCGGCGCGGTGCACGACGCCTTCCGCCGCGTGCCCGGCTGCTTCGACGCCTCGCTCGCGGCGCTGCGGCTCCTGCGCGATCGCGGCATCAAGGTGGGCATCCGCTTCACCGTCACCGAGCGCAACGTCGACTCGCTGGAGCCGCTCCTCGACCTCATGGAGGAGGAGCGCATCGACAAGTTCTACCTCTCGCACTTCGTGTACGCCGGCCGCGGCCGCCGCTACCGGGCGGACGATGCGGCGCACCGCACCACCCGGCGGGTGATGGACCTGCTGTTCGAGCGCTGCTGGCGCCACGTCTCGCAGGGGCGCCCCAGCGAATTCGTGACCGGCAACAACGACGCCGACGCCGTCTACTTCCTGCAGTGGGTGCGGCGCCACTTCCCCGGGCGCGAGGCGCACATCCGGGCCCATCTCGAGGCCTGGGGCGGCAACGCCAGCGGCGTCGCCGTCGCCAACATCGACAATCTCGGCAACGTCCACCCCGACACCTTCTGGTGGCACTACGACCTCGGCAACGTCCGCAGGCGGCCGTTCTCCGAGATCTGGCAGGACCTGTCGGATCCCGTCCTGGCCGGGCTGCGCCGGCGGCCGCGGCCGGTGAAGGGCCGCTGCGGGCGCTGTCCCATGCTCGCCATCTGCAACGGCAACACGCGCATCCGCGCCTTCGAGCAGACCGGCGATCCCTGGGCCGAGGATCCCGCCTGCTATCTCACCGACGCCGAGCTCGGCCTGCTGGAGGAGACCGCCGGTGCGTGAGAGGAGGCGGGGCCGGGCCGCCATCGTCCCGGCGGTGCTGGCGGCGGCGGTGCTGGCGGCGGCGGTGCTGGCGGGTTCCGCCGTCGCCGCACAGCCCCGCGATCCCGCCCGGCTCTACGGCGATCTCTGTGCCGAATGCCACGGCCCCGACCGGCTCGGGCGCAGCGGACCGCCGCTCGTGCCCGAGGCGCTGGGACGTCGCCGGCCCGATGAGCTCGCGCGGGTGATCCGCGAGGGCCTGCCGGCCACCGCCATGCCGGCCTTCCAAGGCCTGCTGCGCGAGGGCGAGGCCGGGGCGCTCGCGCGCTATCTCCTGACCCCGCTTCCCGGGGAGCCGGTCTTCGGGCTCGAGGAAATCCGGGAGAGCCGCGAGGTCTTCGCCCGCGAGGACGAGCTGCCGCAACGCCCGGTGTTCGACGCCGATCCGCTCGATCTGTTCGTGCTGGTGGAGAAGGCCGACCACCACGCCAGCGTGATCGACGGCGACCGCTTCGTGCGCCTCGCGCGCTTTCCCACCCCGCGCAGCCTGCACGGCGGGCCCAAGTTCTCGCCCGACGGGCGCTTCGTCCACTTCGTCTCGCGCGAGGGCTGGGTGCTGCGCTACGACCTGTGGGGTCTGCGGCCGGTGGCCAGGGTGCGGGTGGGGATCGCCACCCGCAACATCGCCCTCTCGCCCGACGGCCGCTTCCTCGTGGCCGGCAACCTTCTGCCCAGGACCCTCGCGGTGCTGGATGCGCGCACGCTGGATCCGGTCGAGGTGATCGCGGTGCGTGGCGCCGACGACACCCCCTCGCGGGTCTCGGCCGTCTACCAGGCCCGCCCGCGCGGAAGCCTCGTGGTGGCGCTCAGGGACGTCCCGGAAGCGTGGGAGCTGGTCCCGGCCGAGCCGTGGGAGCGGCGCCGGCTGCGGCGCATCCCCCTGCCCGAGCCCATGGACGACTTCTTCTTCGACCCCTCCTACCGCCACCTGGTCGGCGCCTCGCGTCGCGGCGCCGGCGCCGTGGCGGTGGACCTCGATTCGGGGGCGGTGGTGGCGCGCATCGACCTGCCCGGCATGCCGCATCTCGCCTCGGGCGTCTCCTTCGAGCGGAACGGACGGCGGCTGTTCGCCGTGCCGCACCTGAAGGAGGGGATGGTGAG
>BEIP01000165.1 GCA_002898955.1 bacterium HR39
GGCCGAAGGCAGCGGCTCCAGCCAGTTGTCGCTCTCGAGCAGCTCGAAGCGGCCCGGCCCGGAGCGCACCACCAGCGCCTGGCGGTCGAGGTAGGCGGGGATGGAGACGCGGGTGAGGGCGATCACCGGGCCGTCCGCGGCGGCGGGCGGCGGGATCACCGGTTCGAGGCCGTAGAAGCGCACCGGACTCTTCGCGGGCGCCGGCAGGCAGCCGGCCACGGCGAAGGGCAGAAGCGTGGCGAGACTCCGGCGGGTGATCCGTGTGCTCACGGCGACCTCCCGCGGATCAGGGCCTGCGGATTGCGCTCGAGATACTCGGCGAAGAGGCGGATGGAGCGCGCCGCGGCCCGCAGTTCGCGCACCAGCTCTACCACGTCCTCGCGGGTGCGCGAACCCGGCCCCACGAGCTGTTCCAGCGCCGCGAAGGCGCGCCCGGCCCGCTCGGCCGCATCCGCCGCCCTGCGGGCGACATCGGAGAGCGCCGGAGCGACGGGCGCGAGGTCGCGGCGCAGGGTGCGGACGGTCTCGGCCAGATCCTCCGCAGCGCTGCGGGCAGCCGCGAGGGTGGCGGCGAGGTCCGGACTGCGGGCGAGTTCGCCCACGCCGCGGGCGGCATCCGACATGTCCGCGACCAGCCGCTCGAGGGGCAGGGCGGAGAGGCGCTCGAGAAGCGCCGCGAGCGATCCCGTCAGCGCCTCGAGCTGGGTGGGCAGGGTCGGGATCACCGGCTCGCCGTCCTCCCGTGCCACCTCCGCGGGCACGGCATCCGGCACGAAGACCAGCTCGACGAGGGCCTCGGCGGTCAGGAGATTGCCGGTGGCCAGCCGCGCGTGCAGCCCGCGGGCCACGAGACGCGCGAGCGGATCGGCGGCCTCCGCGCCCGCCGGTCCGGACAGCCCGAAACGGCCCGGATCGATCTCGAGCACCGCCGTCACCAGCACCTGGGCGCTTTCGGGCCGCACATGGAGGCGCACCTCCGCCACGCGGCCCACCCGGATGCCCTGCAGCTCCACCGGCGAGCCCGGCCGCAGGCCGCGCACGGAGCCGGCGAAGTTCACCCGCGCGCGCAGCCGCTCGGCCACCGTGCTCTCCCGCGCCGCCTGCTCGCTCTCGTAGAGCACGAAGCGGGCGCCGCCCGCGGCCGGCTCGGCCTGTGCGCTGCCGAAGCTGTCGAAGGCGATGCCGCCGACGAGCAGCGTCTGGACGGACTCGAGGCGGATGCCGAAGCCCTCGGGCCCGGCGTCGATCTCCGCGCCGCTCGCGTTCCAGAAGCGGGTTGTGGTGCGCACGAGCCGATCGTAGGGCGCCCGGACGAAGACGAAGATCCGCACCCGCCGGCCGTCTTCGGCGAGTTCGTAGCCCAGCACCTGACCGACCTCGATGCCGCGGAAGGAGACGGGCGAGCCGCGATCGACGCCCGAAAGCCGCGTCGCCTCCAGCTCGAAGCGGGTCCCCGGCACGTCCGAGCGGATGAGCGGCGGCTCCTCGAGGCCGGTGAATGCGTAGACCGGCCCGCCGCCGGAGCCGGGATCGACGGCGATGTAGGGACCGGAGATCAGCGTCCCCAGCCCGCTCACGCCGCCGATCCCGATCCTGGGGCGCACCACCCAGAAGCGGGTGTCGGGAGCGAGCAGGCGCTCGGCCCCGGCCACGAGCTGCAGGGTGACGATCACCGACTTCAGATCGTCGGAGATCCGCACCCGCTTGACCGTGCCCACGTCCACCTCGCGGAAGCGCACGGGCGTCTTGCCGGGCTCGACGCCCTCGGCGGTGCGGAAGCGGACGCTCACCACCGGCCCCTGCTCGGCCCAGGTGGTCCAGACCAGCCAAGCCGAGACCAGCCCGGCCACGAGCGGAATCAGCCACAGCACCGGCAGCCGCGGCCACGGGCTGCGGCGCACCTCGGGCTCCGGCACGTCGGCCGGCGGCGTCTCAGGCGGGAAGGGGGGCCGTGCGGCCATGGACCGCTCCGCTGCGTTGTCGCGTCGCCGCGTCCCAGATCAGCCGGGGATCGAAGGCGTGGGCGGCGAGCATGGTGAGGATCACCGTGGCGGCGAAGGCGGAAATGCCGGGACCGGGCTCGATGGCGGCGATGCGCCCGCCTGCCACCAGCGCGGTGAGGATGCCCACCATGAACACGTCGATCATGGACCAGCGGCCCACCGCGTCCACCACCCGGTAGAGGACGGTGCGCTCGCGCGGGCGCCGGCGGCTGCCACGCCGCACCGAGACCAGGAGAGCGGCGAGCGCGACGATCTTGAGGACCGGCACGACGACGCTGGCGAAGAACACCACCGCCGCCACCGGATACTGGCCGGCGGCGAGCAGCGCCCGCACGCCGGAGAGGATGGTGTCGGCCTCGCCGCGCCCGAGCCAGGTGACGCTCATGACCGGCAGCAGATTGGCCGGGACGTAGGTGAAGGTGGCGGCGAGCAGGAACGCCCACGATGCCGCGACGGCGCCGGGATGGCGCCGGTGCACCCGGCCGTGGCAGCGCGGGCACGTCCGCCCGTCGAAGGCGCTCGGCAGCACCTAGCGGCAGTGGCCGCAGGCGAGGAGCGCACCGGGCGCGGGCGGCCGCTTCGGGTCGATCCGGGTCTGGGGGGCGATGCGCTCCCACACCTCCATGGGCTCCAGCACCGTCTCGGCGGCGAGCAGCAGCAGGATCACCAGAGCGAAGGCGAGGGCGCCGGGGCCGAAGTCGACGGTGGCGAGATCGCGCAGCTTGGCCCAGGCCACCACCAGCGCCAGCAGATAGACCTCGGTCATGGCCCAGGGGCGCAGGACCTCGGCCTCGCGGAACACCGCACCGGCACCGGGAGCCATGCGGCCGGTGAGAAGCGGCAGCAGCACCCACAGTCCCGCGAGGATGCGGGCGAGGGGGACGAGGAAGACCAGCAGGAACAGCAGCAGCGCGAGCCACGACTCGCCGTGCCGCCACAGCGCCCAGGCGCTGGAGAGCAGGTGCCGCGGTGCTTCCGACGGGCCGAACTCGAGGGCGACGAAGGGCAGCAGGTTGGCCACGGGAAAGAGCAGCAGGGCGCCGAGCAGGAAACCGGCGCTCCACGGCAGGGTGCCGCGGCGGGCGCGGTAGAGCATCTGCCCGCAGCGCCGGCACAGCGCGACCCCGCCCTCGGGCAGGCGCACGGCCGCGTGCGGCAGATCGCACGCCGGGCAGAGCAGGACCGGCACGCCGTCCGTCATGCCGTATCAGAACGGACAGTCGCGCGAAAAGCGCGGCGGGCGCTTCTCGCGCCAGGAGGCGAGGCCCTCCTTCACCTCCTCGCCGGCGAAGCCGAGCATCTCGAGGGCGGTGGAGAGGTCGAACAGCGGCAGCGCCTGGCGCAGCCAGGAGTCGAGGGCGTATTTGGTCCAGCGGATGGCACAGGGCGCCCCGTCGCGCAGCCGCCGGGCCACATCGAGCGCGGTCTCCTGCAGCCGGTCGTCGTCGACGCACAGGGAGACGAGACCGATGCGCTCCGCCTCCTCGCCGGAAAGCGGCTCGCACAGCAGCAGGTGGTACCTGGCCTTGGCGAGTCCGCACAGAAGCGGCCAGATCAGCACCGCCACATCACCGGCCGCCACGCCGAGGCGGGTGTGGCCGTCGACGATCTTCGCCGAGCGGGCGGCGATGGAGACGTCGGCCAGCAGACCCACCACCAGCCCAGCGCCGGCGGCGGGGCCGTTGATGGCCGAGACCACCGGCTTGGTGTTGTCCACCATGCGGTGGACCAGATCGCGGGCCTCCTTCCACGCCCGCACGCGCTCGCGCGGATCGCTGGCGATGCGCTCCACCCAGGCGAAGTCGCCACCGGAGGAGAAGGCGCGGCCGCGGCCGGTGACGATGGTGACCGCCACCTCGGGATCCGCCTCCACGTCCCGCCAGATCTCCACGAGTTCGTGGTGGGTCTCGGCGTCGATGCTGTTCAGGGTCTCGGGCCGGTCGAAGACGATGCGCAGGATGCCGTCTTCGGGGCGCTCGAGGGCGAGGCGGCGGTAACGGGCGTAGCGGTCCATGGCCGGTGCTCCTGCTGGCGGGTCGGGTGAACCGCGAAAGGCCCGGCGGCGCAAGGGGTGGCACATAACACAGCCGTGACGTGTGAGAGCGATTCAACACTTGACAGCGCGCGTGAAATCGGTATCCACGTCAGCGCATGCGCAATTGCAAGCAACCTCCGCTTATGAGGTGTGAAATGTCGCCACCGCGGCCCGGCGGTCCCGCCGCGCCCACGGTCCACCTGGTCGGCGCCGGCCCGGGCGATCCGGAGCTGCTGACCCTACGGGCGGCCCGGCTGTTGGCCTGCGCCACGCTGGTGGTCCACGACCGGCTGGTGCCGGGCGAAGTGTTGGCGCTCGCGGCTCCGGGCGCGCGGGTCGTGCCGCTCGACGGCACGGCGCCGGGGCGGCGGGCGCTCCTGATGGAGCTCGCCCGCGAGGCCCGGGCCGGCGGCACCGCGGTGCGGCTCAAAGGGGGTGATCCGCTGCTCTTCGCCCATGCCGTCGAGGAGATGGAGGTCCTCGCCGCGGAAGGGGTGGCGGTGGCCATCACGCCGGGAATCTCCGCCGCCTTCGCGGCGGCCGCGGAGGCGGGGGTGCCGCTCACCCGGCGCGGGCAGGTGCGGGGGCTGCTGCTCGCCACCGCACAGGATGGCGACGGGCGGCTGCCGGCCTGGCCGGTCGACGGGAGGACGGCGATCGCCGTCTACATGGG
>BEIP01000166.1 GCA_002898955.1 bacterium HR39
CGCGGGCGGCCGGCACGCTTCTGGAGCTGCACGGCATCACCAAGCGTTTTCCCGGCGTCGTCGCCAACGACGGCGTCGACCTGACGCTGCGCGCCGGCGAGATCCACGCGCTGCTCGGTGAGAACGGCGCCGGCAAGAGCACGCTCGTCAAGATCGTCTACGGCGTGCTGCAGCCCGACGCCGGCGAGATCCTGGTCGACGGCCGACCGGCGCGCCCACGCAGCCCCCACCACGCGCGGCGGCTCGGCATCGGCATGGTGTTCCAGCACTTCACTCTCTTCGAGGCCCTCACCGTGCTGGAGAACATCGCCCTCGGCCTCGAGGATCCGCCGCCGCGCCGCGTGCTGGCCCGCCGCCTGCGCGAGCTCTCGGAGCGCTACGGCCTGCCGGTCGATCCGGGGCGCGACGTCCACACCCTCTCCGCCGGCGAACGCCAGCGCATCGAGATCCTGCGCTGTCTGCTGCAGGAGCCGCGCATCCTCGTGATGGACGAGCCCACCTCGGTGCTCACCCCGCAGGAGGCCGATCGGCTGTTCGCGGTGCTGCGCCGGCTCGCGGCCGAGGGACGCGCGATCCTCTACATCTCCCACAAGCTCGCCGAGGTGGTGGAGCTGTGCGACCGCGCCACGGTGATGCGGGCCGGGCGGGTGGTGGCCACCGTCGATCCGAAGCGCGAGACTGCGCGCACCCTCGCGCGGCTGATGGTGGGAAGCGAGGTGCGCGAGCCGGTTCGGACCACCCCCGACCTCGCGGCCGCGCGCACGGTGCTGGAGGTGGACGGGCTCGACCTCGAGCCGGAGCACGCCTTCGGCGTCGCCCTGCGCGATGTCAGCCTTTCCGTGCGCGAGGGCGAGATCCTCGGCATCGCCGGCGTGGCCGGCAACGGCCAGAAGGAGCTGGTCGAGGCTCTCGCCGGAGAGCGGCGCTCGGCCCCCGGGGCCATCCGCCTCTTCGGCCGGCCGGTGGGCCACCTCGGGCCCGCCGCCCGCCGCCGCCACGGCCTCTCGGTCCTGCCCGAAGAGCGCCTCGGCCACGCCGCGGTGGGCGAGCTCGACCTGCCGGCCAATGCGCTGCTCACCGCGTGGGCGCGGCTGCGCCTCTCGCGCTTCGGCCTTCTCCGGACGAAGGCTCTGCGCCGCTCCGCCCGGCGCATCGTCGAACGCTTCGATGTGCGCACCCCGGGTCTCGACGTGCCGGCGGCGACGCTCTCGGGCGGCAATCTGCAGCGCTTCGTGGTGGGCCGCGAGATCCTGCAGGAGCCGCGGGTGCTGGTGGCCGACCAGCCCACCTGGGGGGTGGACGCCGCCGCGGCCGCCGCCATCCACCGGGAGCTGCTGGATCTGGCGGAGCGCGGCTGCGCGGTGGTGCTGGTCTCGCAGGACCTGGACGAGCTGCTGGCGCTCACCGACCGCATCGCCGTGCTCTACCGCGGCCGGCTGTTCCCGCCGCTTCCCACCCGCGAGGCCACCCTCGAGGAGCTCGGGCTCATGATGGGCGGCATGGCGGCCGCGGAGGGCGCGGGCGTCGGGGACGTGCGGGCATGATCCGCATCGAGCGCCGTCCGCGGCCCTCGCGGCTGTTCCTCTGGCTCGGCCCGCCGCTCGCCGTCGCGGCCGCCACGCTCTGCGGCCTCGCCATCTTCGCCCTGCTGGTCCCCGAGCCGCTCGCGGCCCTGCGCGCCTTCTTCCTCACGCCTCTCTCCTCCCTCTACGGGCTCGGCGAGCTCGGCGTGAAGGCGGCACCGCTCGTCCTGATCGCGACCGGCCTCTCGCTGGGTTTCCGCGCCGGCGTGTGGAACATCGGCGCCGAGGGCCAGCTCGTGCTGGGCGCCATCGCGGCCGGTCTGGTGGCGCTCGCCACCTGGGGCCGGGAGGGCGCCTGGATCTTCCCCGCCTGCCTCGTCGCCGGCGCCGCCGCCGGAGCGCTGTGGGCGGCGATCCCGGCCTTCCTGCGGGTGCGGCTCGGGGTGAGCGAGATCCTCGTGAGCCTGATGCTGGTCTACGTCGCCGAGCTGCTGCTGGCGGCACTGGTCTACGGACCGCTCAAGGATCCGGAAGGCTTCGGATTCCCCCACTCGCGCCTCTTTACCGAAGCGGCCCTCGCCCCGACGATCCTGCCGGGAACCCGCCTGCACCCCGGCGCCGTCGCGGCGCTCCTCGCCGTCCTCGCCGCCTGGGTGTTCGCGGCGCGCACGCTTCCCGGCTACGCGCTGCTGGTCTCCGGCCTCGCCCCGCGCGCGGCGCGCCATGCCGGCTTCCCCGAAGGCGCCGCCGTCTGGGGCACCCTGCTCGCCGGCGGCGCGCTCGCCGGGCTCGCCGGCGCCTTCGAGGTGACGGGTCCCATCGGCCAGCTCGTCCCCGACGTCTCCCCCGGCTACGGCTTCACCGCCATCATCGTCGCCTTCCTCGGCCGGCTGCACCCGCTCGGGGTGCTGCTGGCGGGACTGCTGGTGGCGCTGTCCTACATCGGCGGCGAGCAGGCCCAGATCGAGGCGGGGCTGCCGCAGGCGGTCACCGGCGTCTTCCAGGGCCTGCTGCTGTTCTGGCTCCTCGCCGTCGACGTCTTCGTCCACTACCGGCCGAAGGTGGTCGGCCCAAGGCTGCGGCGGGCGGCATGAGCGAGGTCCTCGTTGCCACCCTGGTCACGGTGATCATGGCCTCCACCCCGCTGCTGCTGGCGGCGGCGGGCGAGCTGGTGGTGGAGCGCTCCGGCGTGCTCAATCTCGGGGTGGAGGGCATGATGCTGGCCGGGGCGGTCACCGCCTTCGCCGCCACCCTCGCGACCGGCGAGCCGATGCTGGGCGTGCTGGCCGGCGCCCTGGGCGGGACGGCGCTGGCTGCGCTCTTCGCCGTGCTGGCGGTGGGGCTCGCCGCCAATCAGGTCGCGTCCGGCCTCGCCCTCACCATCTTCGGAACCGGCCTCACCGCGCTCATCGGCCAGCCGCTGGTGGGGACCAGCGCGCCGCGCCTTCCGCCGCTCCTTCCCGAAGCCCTCGCCGGACTGCCGGTGGTCGGGCCGCTGCTCTTCGGCCACGACCCGCTGGTCCATCTCTCCTGGCTCGCGGTCCCGGCCATCTCCGTCTTCCTCTTCCGCACCCGCGCCGGCACCATGCTGCGCGCCTGCGGCGAGAACGCCGAGGCCGCCCATGCGCTCGGCCATCCGGTGCGGCGCGTGCGGCTCCTCGCGGTGCTGTTCGGCGGCGCCATGGCCGGGCTCGGTGGCGCCTTCCTGCCGCTCTCCTACACGCCCATGTGGGTCGAGGGCATGACGGCGGGACGGGGCTGGATCGCGCTGGCCCTCGTGGTCTTCGCCGCCTGGCGGCCGTGGCGGGTGCTGCTCGGCGCCTATCTCTTCGGCGGGGTGACGGTGCTGCAGCTCCACGCCCAGGGACTGGGGCTGCTGCCGATCCCCTCGCAGTACCTCTCCATGCTGCCCTATCTCGTCACCATCCTCGCACTGGTCGTCATCCACGCCGGCCCGTGGCGCCGGCGTCTCGAGGCGCCGGCCTGCCTCGGACGGCCCTTCGTCCCACCCGCGTGAACCGGAGGAGGATCACCGTCATGAATTCCAGGTTCGACCGTCGCCGGCTGCTCGGCTCGCTCGCCGCCGCCGGCACCCTCGCGCTGGCGCCGGGCCTCGTGCGCGCGCAGCAGAAGAAGAAGGTCAAGGCCGGCTGGGTCTACGTGGGTCCCATCGGCGATCACGGCTGGACCTACCGCCACGACGTGGGCCGGCGGGACGTGGAGAAGGCGCTCGGCGAGCTCGTCGAGACCACCTATGTGGAGAAGGTGAGCGAGGGGCCGGACGCCGAGCGGGTGCTGCGGCAGATGGCCGCCACCGGTCACGACATCGTCTTCGCCACGTCCTTCGGCTTCATGAACGCGGTGCTGCGGGTGGCGCAGCAGTTCCCGCAGGTGAAGTTCGAGCACGCCACCGGCTACAGGACCGCGCCCAACGTGGCCGTCTACAACGCCCGCTTCTACGAGGGCCGGGCGGTGATCGGCACGATCGCCGGCCATGTGAGCAAGTCCGGCATCGTCGGCTATGTCGGCTCCTTCCCGATTCCCGAGGTGGTGCGCGGCATCAACGCCTTCACCCTCGCCATGCGCAAGGTGCGGCCCGATGCGCAGATCAAGGTGGTGTGGGTCGATTCCTGGTACGATCCGGCCAAGGAGGCGGATGCCGCCAAGGCGCTGATCGACCAGGGGGCGGATGTCATTACTCAGCACACCGACAGCGCCGCGCCGCTGCAGGTCGCGGAAGAGCGCGGCGTCGTGGGCTTCGGCCAGGCCTCCGACATGTCGAAGTTCGCCCCCAACGCGCACCTCACCGCCATCATCGACGACTGGGGCCCCTACTACATCCAGCGGGTGAAGGCCGTGCTGGACGGCACCTGGAACAGCCACAGCATCTGGTGGGGCATGAAGGAGGGCATGATCCGGATCGCCCCCTACAACCCGCGCCTGCCGCGGGAGGTGGTCGAGGCGGCCGAGCGGGTGAGGACGGGCATCATCGCGGGCACGCTCCATCCCTTCGCCGGACCCATCTACGACCAGAAGGGGCAGCTCCGCGTGCCCGAGGGCCGGGTCCTCTCCGACGAGGACCTGCTGAAGATGGACTGGTACGTGCAGGGCGTGCAGGCCTGAGCCTGCCGCTCCGCGCCCCCGTCACCGGCGGCCCGCGCGCGTGGCGCCACGCGCACC
>BEIP01000167.1 GCA_002898955.1 bacterium HR39
CGGCGGCCACAATCCCGATGCCGGGCGGGCGCTCGCGGAGAGCCTGCCCGCAATCCTGGCCGGCCGTCCGCTCCATCTCGTGGTGGGCCTGCTCGCCAGCAAGGACGCGGAGGGCTTCCTCGCACCGCTGCTGCCGCTCGCCGCCTCGCTGCGGGCCGTGCCGGTGGGGGGAGATCACGTCGCCCACGAGCCGCAGGCGCTGGCCGCCCGTGCGGAGCGCTCGGGGGTGGCGGCCCGTGCCTGCCCGGGCGTGGCGGCGGCGCTCGCCGGGATCGCGGCGGAGGAGGAGCCGCCGGGGGTGGTGCTGGTGTGCGGTTCGCTCTATCTGGCGGGCGCGGTCTTGCGCGAGAACGGCACCGCACCATGATCCGGGGCGGGCGCGACGGCTTTCGCCGGCGCGCGATCCGCGCTATCGCACGCGCGGTCGCAGCGGGCGTGGTGGAACCGGTAGACACGCGGGATTTAGGTTCCCGTGGCGCAAGCCGTGCGAGTTCGAGTCTCGCCGCCCGCACCAGCCAGCGTTCCTGACAGGGTCGAGAGCACGACGATGGACATCACGCAGGTCGCCGCCGAAGGGCTGAAGCGCGAATTCAGGGTCACCTACGGCGCGGAAGAGATCGAGAAGGAGGTCACCCGGCGCCTCGAGGAGATCCGGCGCACCGCGCGCATCCCCGGATTCCGTCCCGGCAAGGTGCCCCTCAAGCTGCTGCGCGCGCGCTACGGCGGCGCGATCCTCGGCGAGGTGCTGGAGAAGGCCGTCCAGGAGGGCACCCGTCGGGTGGTGGAGGAGCACGAGCTGAGACCCGCCCTGCGGCCGAAGGTGGAGATCACCTCCTTCGAGGAGGGCGGTGCCCTCGAGTTCAAAGTGGACGTCGAGGTGCTGCCCGAGGTGCCCGAGGTGGACCTCCCGTCCATCGAGCTCGTGCGCCACGTGGCCGAGGTGCCCGAGGAGACGGTGCGCCGCACCCTCGAGAACCTGGCCGAGGCACGCCGCCGCTTCGAGCCGGCGGACCGCCCGGCGCAGGAGGGCGACCAGGTGGTCATCGGCTTCACCGGCACCGTCGACGGCGAGCCCCTCGCGGGCGGCAGCGGCGAGAAGGTGGAGGTGGTGCTGGGCACCCACACCCTGCTGCCCGGCTTCGAGGAAGGGCTGGTCGGCAGGAAGGCCGGCGAGTCCTTCCGTATCGAGGTGCAGGTGCCCGAAGACCACCCGCGCGAGGACCTGAGGGGCCGCACGGTGGTCTTCGAGGGCAGGGTGGAGGAGGTGCGCGCGCCGCAGCCCGTCGAGATCGGTGACGAGCTCGCGAAGTCCTACGGTTTCGAGACGCTCGCGGATCTCGAGAAGGCGGTGCGCGAGCGCTTCGCCGAGGAGTACCGGCGGCGGGCGCGCGAGCGCATGAAGCGCCAGCTCCTCGACTGGCTGGACGAGAAGGTGAAGTTCGAGGTGCCGCAGGGGATGGTGGACCTCGAGTTCCAGGCCATCTGGCGGCAGCTCGAGCAGGAGATGCGGCAGTCCGGCACCACCTTCGAGCAGCTCGGCAGGAGCCGCGAGGAGCTGGAGGCGGAGTACCGCGCCATCGCCGAGCGGCGGGTCCGTCTCGGCCTGATCCTTTCCGAGATCGGCCGACGCAACCAGATCGAGGTGTCGGAGCGCGAGCTCCAGCAGGCGGTGCTGCGCGAGGCGCAGCGCGCGCCCGGCCGCGAGCGCGAGGTGATCGAGTTCTTCCGGCGCAATCCGGCCGCCCTGCAGCAGCTCCAGGCGCCCATCTTCGAGGACTAGGTGGTCGACTTCGTCTTCGAGCTCGCGAAGGTGCGCGAGGAGAAGGTGAGCCCCGAGGAGCTCTTCCGCGAGGACGAGGAGGAGGCGGGTGCCGGCGGAGCGGCCGCCGCGGAGGCGGCGGAAGAGTCCGCGGCCGGATCGCCGGAGGACGGGAGCGAACGGAAGGAGTGACCCGGAACGTGACCATGCGACCGATCGGCCAGCTCGTCCCCATCGTCGTCGAGCAGACTCCGCGAGGCGAGCGTGCCTACGACATCTACTCGCGGATGCTCAAGGAGCGCATCATCTTCCTGATGGGCCCCATCGACGACCACGTGGCGAGCCTGGTCACGGCCCAGCTGCTGTTCCTCGAGGCCGAGAATCCGGAGAAGGACATCAGCCTCTACATCAACTCGCCGGGCGGGCTGGTGACGGCGGGGCTCGCCATCTACGACACCATGCAGTACATCCGCCCCGACGTGGTGACCATCTGCATCGGCCAGGCGGCCAGCATGGGGTCGCTGCTGCTGGCGGCGGGAGCGCCCGGCAAGCGTTTCGCCCTGCCGCACGCGCGCATCATGACCCACCAGCCCTCGGGCGGCTTCCAGGGCCAGGCGACGGACATCGAGATCCACGCGCGCGAGATCCTCAACCTCAAGCGCAAGCTCAACGAGATCTACGTCCGCCACACCGGCCGCACGCTCGAGGAGGTGGAGGCCAAGATGGAGCGCGACACCTTCATGAGCACGGAGGAGGCGAGGGAGTTCGGGATCATCGACGCGGTGATCGAGAAGCGCCCGGCCAAGCCGAAGCCGCAGGGCGGCTGAGCCGTCGGCGGGGATCGCGACCGTCGCTCCGCATCACCGACGCCCGCACCGCCGCCCGCTCCAAGGTTGCAGCCCTCCGGGGCCGCGCTACCTATGGAGCGGCGGTGCCGGGCGCTTCGTGCCCTCTTCCGGGCCTTGCCGGGAGCGCCCGTCGCGGCTAGGCTTTCCGAGGTCAACCGGACCGGACGCGCGATGAGCAAGATCACCGAAGGCAAGGGCACCCTCTACTGCTCCTTCTGCGGCAAGAGCCAGCATGAGGTCCGCAAACTCATCGCGGGGCCCACCGTCTTCATCTGCGACGAGTGCGTCGAGCTGTGCATGGACATCATCAACGAGGAGAACAGCAAGACGTCCGTCGCCAAGGGCCGCTCGGGGGTGCCCACGCCGGCGGAGATCAAGGCGGTCCTCGACGACTACGTCATCGGCCAGGAGTACGCCAAGCGCGTGCTGTCGGTGGCGGTGCACAACCACTACAAGCGTCTCGCCCACGGCGGCAAGGCCGGTGACGTGGAGCTGGCCAAGTCCAACATCCTGCTGATCGGCCCCACGGGCTCGGGCAAGACGCTGCTCGCCCAGACGCTGGCCCGCATCCTCGACGTCCCCTTCACCATGGCCGACGCCACCACGCTGACCGAGGCGGGCTACGTGGGCGAGGACGTGGAGAACATCATCCTGCGCCTGCTGCAGGCGGCCGACTACAACATCGAGCGGGCGCAGAAGGGCATCGTCTACATCGACGAGATCGACAAGATCAGCCGCAAGTCCGAGAACCCGTCGATCACCCGCGACGTCTCGGGCGAGGGCGTGCAGCAGGCGCTGCTCAAGATCCTCGAGGGCACCATGGCCTCGGTGCCGCCGCAGGGCGGGCGCAAGCACCCGCAGCAGGAGTTCCTGCAGGTGGACACCACCAACATCCTGTTCATCTGCGGCGGCGCCTTCGCCGGCCTCGAGAAGATCATCGCCCAGCGTACCCGCAGGCGCTCCATGGGTTTCGGCGCCGAGGTGGAGGCTCCCGACGAGCGCAAGGCGGGCGAGCTGCTGAAGGAAGTGCAGCCCGAGGACCTGCTGCGCTACGGGCTCATCCCCGAGTTCATCGGCCGGCTGCCGGTGATCGCCACCCTCGAGGACCTCGACCACCAGGCGCTGGTGCGCATCCTCAGGGAGCCCAAGAACGCGCTGGTCAAGCAGTACCAGAAGCTGTTCGAGATGGAGGGGGTGAAGCTCACCTTCACCGAGGACGCGCTGCAGGCCATCGCCCGCAAGGCTCTCGAGCGCGGCACCGGCGCGCGCGGTCTGCGCTCCATCATGGAGGGCATCCTGCTCGATACCATGTTCGAGCTGCCCTCGCTCGAGGGGGTCGAGGAGGTGGTGGTCAACCGCGAGGTGGTCGAGGGCCGCTCCAAGCCCCTCTACATCTACGCGGAGCGGCGCGATACCAGCGCCGCCGGCTGAGGCCGCACGGCCCACGCCCCGAGAGACGGTGCCCGCCCCCACGGCGGGCATCGCTCCTTCCGGGGGCGCGACCGTCGGGCGCTCCGCCCGGGCGCGGCGACCGCACCCAGCCCCGCCTTCACCGCAGCCCGAGCCGCTCCAGCACCGGCACGATCTCCGCCAGCAGCTCCCCGTCCGGCTCCCGCCCGAGGTCCCGGCAGGCGCGCTCGTAGTCCTCGACCAAGATTTTCATGAGCTCAGCATGTACACGCGGCAGTTTCAGGAAGTAAGGACGCAGTATCTGGAGGGCCTCGACGAAGGTCCGATGGGCGTCTTTGGTGCGCCCGAGCGCGGCGAGGATTGAACCCTGTACCACGAGAGACAGGGCCAGATCCGGCTCGAAGGCGTCGGGGTGGCGTTCGGCCAGGCGGCGGTAGATGCCGGCGGCCTCGGCGATGGCCGCGAGCGCCTCCTCGAGCCGGCCGAGAGCGGCGAGGTGGGCCGACAGGTTGGTGAGACTCGCGGCCAGATCCGGCGCGAAGGCGTCGGGGTGGCGTTCGGCGAGGCGGCGGCGGATGTCCACCGCCTCGGCGATGGCCGCGAGCGCCTCCTCGAGCCGGCCGAGAGCGGCGAGGTGGGCCGACAGGTTGGTGAGACTCGCGGCCAGATCCGGCGCGAAGGCG
>BEIP01000168.1 GCA_002898955.1 bacterium HR39
AGCGCGGGCGCCGCCTCGCCGAGGCCGCCCGCCGGCCCGACGTGGTGGCCGTCTCGGCGCTGACCGGCGAAGGCCTGCCGGAGCTGCTGCGCATGATCGACCGGCGCCTCGCCGGGCGCGAGCAGCTCGTGGAGCTGGTCCTGCCGCACGCCGAGGGGCGGCTGCTCGCCTGGCTGCACGAGCACGGCCACGTGCTGGAGCGTCGCGACGGCGAGGACGGCATCCACCTGCGCGTGGCGCTGGATCCCAAGCACCGCGCCCAGCTCGAGCGGCAGCTCGGCGCCCGCGCCTGATCCCGCGGGCGCGTTCCCTTCGGCCCGCCTCCCCCGGCCCCATATGAGGGGAGAGGCAGCGCGAGGGGAGGAGAGGCCGTGGCCGGACGGCGCTACGTGAAGTGGTTCGAGGAACTCGGACTCGACGACGTGCCGCTGGTGGGCGGCAAGAACGCCAGCCTCGGCGAGATGGTGCGCGAGCTCTCGGCCGCCGGCGTCAGGGTGCCCGGCGGCTTCGCCGTCACGGCGGATGCCTACCGCGACGCACTCACCCTCGCCGGGGCGTGGGAGGAGCTGCGGCGCGAGCTCGAGGGCCTCGACAGGAACGACGTGCGGGCGCTGCGCCGCGCCGGCGAGCGCTGCCGCCAGATCGTCTACGCCGCCGGCCTGCCGCCGCAGGCGCGCGAGGAGGTCCGCGGGGCGTGGGAGGAGATGGAGCGCCGCTACGGCGAGCAGGTGTCGGTGGCGGTGCGCTCCTCGGCCACGGCCGAGGACCTGCCCACGGCGAGCTTCGCCGGCCAGCAGGAGACCTACCTCAACGTGCGCGGCGAGGAGGAGCTGCTCGATGCGATCCGCCGCTGCTTCGCCTCGCTGTTCACCGACCGGGCCATCTCGTATCGGATCGACAGGGGCTTCGACCACTTCGAGGTGGCCATTTCCGTCGGCGTCCAGAAGATGGTCCGCTCGGACCTCGCCTCATCGGGCGTGATGTTCACCGTGGACACCGAGTCGGGCCATCCCGACTTCGTCTTCGTCACCGGCGCCTGGGGGCTGGGCGAGCCGGTGGTGCAGGGCACGGTGGACGTGGACGAATGGTACGTCCACAAGCCCGGCTACGAGCGGGGTTTCCGGGCGGTGGTGCGCCGCGTGCTCGGCGCCAAGCAGATCAAGATGGTGCTCGCGCCGGGACGCCTCGGGCACGATCTGGTCACCAAGGAGACCTCGCGGGCCGAGCGGGAGCGCTTCTGTCTCACCGATGCGGAAGTGCTGGAGCTGGCCGGCATGGGCATCGCCATCGAGAAGCACTACTCGAAGCGCTACGGCCGCTTCAGCCCCATGGACATCGAGTGGGCCAAGGACGGCCTCGACGGACAGCTCTACATCGTCCAGGCGCGGCCCGAGACGGTCGTCTCCCAGCGCAGGCCCACCGAATACGAGGAATACCGCCTCACCGGCACCGGCCGCGTGATCGTCACCGGACGTGCGGTGGGCCACCGCATCGCCCAGGGCGTGGTGCGGGTGATCGAGAGCACCGAACAGCTCGCCGACTTCCGGCCGGGCGAGGTGCTGGTGGCGGACACCACCACGCCCGACTGGGAGCCGGTCGTGAAGAAGGCCGCGGCCATCGTCACCGACCGCGGCGGCCGCACCTGCCATGCCGCCATCGTCGCCCGCGAGCTCGGCATTCCGGCGGTGGTGGGGGCCGAAGGGGCCACGGACGTTTTGGAGACGGGCATGGAGGTGACCGTCTCCTGCGCCGAGGGCGACGTGGGCAAGGTCTACGAGGGGCGGGTGCCCTTCCAGGTGGAGCGCCTCGACCTCGGCACCCTGCCGCGGCCGCAGACCCGCATCATGGTCAACGTCGGCAATCCCGAACAGGCCTTGCGCCAGGCCCTGCTGCCGGTGGACGGGGTGGGGCTCGCGCGCGTCGAGTTCGTCTTCTCCGAAGACGTGCGCGTGCATCCCATGGCCCTGCTCCATCCCGAGCGGGTGGAGGACGAGGCGGAACGGCGCGAGATCGAGCGGCTGGTGCGCGGCTGCGCCGATCCGAAGCGCTATTTCGTCGAGCGGCTGTCGGAGGGCATCGGCACCATCTGTGCCGCCTTCTGGCCGCGGCCGGTGGTGGTGCGCTTTTCCGACTTCAAATCCAACGAATACGCCCGGCTGCTCGGCGGTCGCTGGTTCGAGCCGCGCGAGGAGAACCCCATGCTGGGCTTCCGCGGCGCCGCCCGCTACGTGCACGAATCCTACCGCGAGGCCTTCGTGCTGGAGTGCGCGGCGATGAAGCGGGTGCGCGAGGAGATGGGGCTCGACAACGCCATCCCCATGATCCCCTTCTGCCGGCGCGTGCCCGAGGCCGACGCCGTGCTCGAAGCGATGGCGGAGAACGGGCTGAAGCGCGGCGAGAACGGCCTGCAGGTCTACGTCATGTGCGAAATCCCCTGCAACGTGATCCTCGCCGACGACTTCGCGAAGCGCTTCGACGGTTTCTCCATCGGCTCCAACGACCTCACCCAGCTGGTGCTGGGCGTGGACCGTGACAATCCGCTGGTGGCCCACGACTTCGACGAGCGCGATCCGGCCGTGAAGGAGATGCTGGCGCGGGCCATCGCGGGGGCGCACCGCAACGGCATCGAAGTGGGGATCTGCGGCCAGGCGCCCTCCGACTGGCCGGAGATTGCCGAGTTCCTGGTGGAGAAGGGCATCGACAGCATGAGCCTCGTGCCGGACGCGGTGGTGCGCACCCTGCGCCACGTGCTCGAGGTCGAGCGCCGGCTCGGCCGGCCGCCGCGGAAGGCCGGGGCGTCATGAGGATCGCCACCCTCACGGTGAATCCGACCATCGACTACAGCTCGGTGGTCGACCACGTGCTGCCGACCATCAAGCTGAGGACGCGCGAGGAGCGCTTCGATCCGGGCGGCGGCGGCGTCAACGTGGCGCGGGTGATCCGCGAGCTCGGCGGCGATCCCTTCGCCCTCTATCTGGCCGGCGGAGTGACGGGGCCGGTGTTCGAGGGACTGCTCGCCCGCACCGGCGTGCGGGGCGAGCGGCTCTCCATCGCGGGCGACACCCGCATCGCGCACGTGGTGCGCGAGACGGGCACCGGCCTCGAATACCGCTTCACCCCGCGCGGGCCGGAGGTGGCGGAGGCGGAGTGGCGGGCGTGTCTCGAGCGCACGGCGGCGCTGGATGCGGAGATCCTCGTGCTCTCCGGCTCGCTCGCACCCGGCATGCCCGCGGACTTCTACGCCCGGGTGATCCGGGCCGTGCGCCCGCGCGGGGTGCGGGTGGCGGTGGACACCTCCGGCCCCGCCCTGTTCCACGCCCTGCGCGAGGGGGTATGGCTGGCCAAGCCCAATCTCGCCGAAGCGGAGGCGCTGATGGGGCGCCGGGCCGGGGAGGGTGAGGAGGCGGAGCTCGCCCGCGAGCTCGCAGGGCGCTTTTCCGTGGAGATCCTCGCCGTCACCCTGGGCCATCGCGGCGCGGTGCTGGTCCACGGCGGGCGGGTGCTGCGGCTGCCGGCCCCGCAGGTCCCCACCGTCTCCACCGTCGGTGCGGGCGATGCCTTCACCGGCGCCATGGTGTGGGCGCTGGCCGAAGGACGCACGGTGGAGGAGGCCCTCCGCTGGGGGGTGGCGACGGGCGCCGCCACGGCGCTCACCCCCGGCACCGGCCTCTGCTGCCGGGCCGACGTGGAGCGCCTGCTCGCCGAGCTCCCCGCGCCGGAGGAGGTGGCGCTGGCGGCGCAGGCGCAGGGGTGAGGAGGCCGGTCCGTACCGTACCGGTCGGCGCACCGGCGGGACCGTCCGAACACGTCGGCACGACGGGCCGATCTGCCGGGATGCCCGACGGACTGCGCGGTCCGTGGCTCTCGCCGGGGGTGCGGATCGATCCGGTCGAAAGCCCGACGAATGCCCTCTTTCCGGCGCGCGGGATTCACCTGTCCTCAACGACTTCCGCCTATCATCCGCGGACAGTGGGAAAGGGCCGGCCGAGCCGGGATGCGGCCGCGCCTTTTCCACCATGCGCACAATGGCACCAATGTATCAACCGATGGTAATGCCCTCGAACGGGGCATCGGCGGCAGGCGGCGAAGGCATCCTCCACCGCGGGCGGGGAGATTTCCCGAGCATTGGAGGCTGCACACCCGGTGCGTGGCATGCCTGGGGCGGGACCTCCACCTCGGGCGGTCGGTCGAGACGGATCCGGAATCCGGCCCGTCGGGGGCGGAGGGGCCTTCCGCCCCGCGGCCCACGGGCGCGGGTGCGGGCCCTGCGCCGGAGCGCTCGGGCGCGAGGCCTGCGCCTGGTGGGCTGTCGAGACGGACCTGGAAGCCGACCCGCCGGGGTGGGAGCGGGAAGGATCCTGCCGCCGTGAGGCCGGCGGGGCCGGGTGGGGGTTCCCGGGGCGCGCGGGCGCGGGGCTCCATCGACGCACGAACCCTGCACCCGTTGGTCGTCGCGGTCCAGGCGGACCCGGGGCCGCCACGTCCGCGTCGGAAACGGAAGGACTTCACCGCCCGGCGGCCCGTGGGGAGCCGGGCGGAGGTATCGCTTCGGAGGCTCGGGTGCAGGGCGCTTCCGATGCGGGCACGCCTGACGGGACGTTTCCTCCGAAGCGGAATCGGAAGCCGGCCCGACCGCGGCAAGAGGCGGAGAAGGCGGCGGCCTGCGGCGCGGGGAGATGGTGCGACGAGACGCAGCAG
>BEIP01000169.1 GCA_002898955.1 bacterium HR39
AAGGGAACGTCGGCCCGGTGCGCCTCCAGCACCCGGCCGTCCGGGGCGGTGCGCAGCACCACCGCCTGTTCCGGCGGGAAGCCGTGCGCGCCGAGGAGGGACAGGGTGCCGGAGGGCGAGGCCACGGCGTCACCGGCCGGCCACAGCGCGGCGAGGATGCACACGGAACGCGCGAGCGCCTGCAGGAGCCCGGATGCGACCGCGGTCACAGGCCGGTCATATGTTCCGCATCCGTCCCCATGAGTTCGGTGGATGTTCGCAGCGACGTGTGGACAACCGCAGGCGGCGGCGCGGGATGCGAGGACTCCGTTCCTCGCACCACGGCGGGTGCGCCCCTTGACCGCCTCCTGGCGCCTTCCCACAAGACGGACGAGAACCGTTGCGCACTGCAGCAAGGACGGAGGCATGGCCAAGAAGGAAGACGTCATCGAAATGGAGGGCACCGTCGTCGAGGTGCTGCCCAACGCGATGTTCCGCGTCAAGCTCGACAACGACCACGAAGTGCTGGCGCACACCTCGGGACGGATGCGCAAGAACCGCATCCGGGTGCTCGCGGGCGACCGGGTGTTGGTGGAGCTCACCCCCTACGATCTGCGGCGCGGCCGCATCACCTACCGCTTCAAGTGACGATGGGCGACGCCGCGGCGAAGCTGGTGCTCGCCTCCTCCTCGCCGCGCCGCCTCGAACTGCTGCGGCAGATCGACCTCCCGCCCGATCTGGTGGTGGCGCCGGAGGTCGACGAGACTCCGCTGCCGAAGGAGCTGCCGCGTCACTATGCCCGGCGCCTCGCCCGCCTCAAGGCCGAGGCGGTGGCCGCGCGGTTGGGCGAGGGGCCCTGGTACGTGGTGGCGGGAGACACGGTGGTGGCGGTGGGGCGGCGCATCCTGCCCAAGGCGGAGGACGAGGAGCAGGCCCGCTGGTGCCTGTCGCTGCTCTCCGGTCGCCGGCACCGGGTGTGGGGCGGCGTGTGCGTGCTGCGCCACGACGGCTGCCGCAGCGAGCGCGTGGTGGAGACGCGGGTGCGCTTCCGCCGCCTCTCGCGCGAGCACATCGAGGCCTACATCGCGAGCGGCGAATGGCGCGGCAAGGCCGGCGCCTACGCCATCCAGGGCCGCGCCGCCGCCTTCGTCCCGTGGATCAACGGCTCCTACTCGAACGTGGTCGGCCTGCCGCTCGCCGAGGTCGCCATGATGCTCGAAGGGCTCGGATACCGGAGGAACACGGCGTGACCCGCGAAGGGGTGGTGGATCCCTCGGCCTTCGGTCTGCGGGCGGGGATCGTGGTCGACGGACGGCTGTGGGAACACGCCGAGGCCGGCCGCGACGACGACGAGGTGACCGACCGGCTGTTCTTCGCCCGGGTGGTGCGGGTGGAGCCCACGCTCGCCGCCGCCTTCCTCGACATCGGCGGCGGCCGCACCGCCTTCCTCACCGCCCGCGACGCGCGCTTCCTCGATCCCGCCCGGGAGAAGCGGCGCATCCAGGATCTGCTGCGCGAGGGTGAGCGGCTGGTGGTGCAGGGGCTGCGCGAGGCCGACGACGACAAGGGCCCGCGGGTCACCGCCGACATCCGCCTGTTCGGCCTGTTCGTCATCTACCGGCCGTACGGAGGCGAGGTGCGGGTGAGCGGACGGGTGCGCGGGCGCGAAAAGGCGGAGCTGCACGAGCGGGCCGCCCGCCTGTTCCCGGACGGCCGGGTGGTGCTGCGCCGCTTCGCCGTCGGCGTGCCGGACTCCGTCCTGCGCGAGGAGGCACAGCGCCTCGAGGAGCTGTGGCGGCGCATCGTGCGCGAAGCGGCGGGGGCGAAGCCGGGCCCGGTCGCCGCCGCCGAAGACCCCTTCGAGCGCATCCTGCGCTTCCTCTTCGACCGGGAGGTGGAGCGCATCGCCGTCGCCGAAGGCGGCCTCGCCCGACGTTTCGAGCAGGCGCTCGCCCGCATCCCCGAGCGGGTACGCCCGCAGCTCCACCGCGTCCCCGGCCTCTTCGCCTTCGACTCCACCGGCATCCGCGAGCAGTTCGAGGAGGCCCTCGGGCCCGAGGTGGCGCTGCCCGGCGGCGGCCGCATCGTGGTGGAGGAGACGCGGGCGCTGTGCGCGGTGGACGTGGACGGCGAGGGGCGCGATCCGCTGGAGCTGGACCTCGAGGCGGCGCGCGAGGTGGCGCGTCAGATGCGGCTTCGCAACATCGGCGGCAACATCGTGGTGGACTTCGTCGATCTGCCGCGCCCCTCCGCCCGCAAGCTCCTCGACGACGCCCTCGGCAAGTGGTTCCGCGACGATCCCGCCGGCGCCCAGATCCATCCCATGTCGGCGCTGGGGCTCGTGCACATCGCCCGCGCCTGCCGCGGCCGGCCGCTCTCGCGCCGCTGGCTTGCCCCGTGCGGGGCGTGCGGCGGCAGCGGCCGCGTGCCCTCCCTCGCCGCCCGCATCGAGGGGCTGCACCGCGAGGTCGTGGCCGCACGGCGGCCGGTGCTGGCCCTGAAGGTCGGCGAGCGGCTCGCCGCAGCCCTCGCGCCGCTCGCCGGTGCACCTTGGCTCGCCGGCATCGTGCCGCAGGTCGATCCCGCACTGCCGTCCGACGGCTTCCGGCTGGAGTTCGTGCCGTGAACGGAACGGAAGCTCCCGGCGGCGGAACGAAGCGCCGGGCGCGTGGCTGCCCGGTGTGCGGGCGCCCGCGCGATCCCCGCTGGCGCCCCTTCTGCTCGCGGGCGTGCCGGGACCGGGACTTCCTCGCTTGGGTCGAGGGCCGCTACCGCCTGCCGGTGATCGAGGAGGAGCCCGACGAGGAGGAGCGGCCCGCCGACGCCGGGCGGCGCGAGGGCGGCTGAACCCGTCTCACGCCGCCGCACTGCCCGGACGGCGTTCGGCCCCGTCCTCCGCCTCGGCCGGCTGCTCCCCGCCGTCGCCGCGCTCCCCGGGCTCCGCGCCCGTCCCGACGGCCTCGCGCCGCACCGGCGGCTTCGCCTCCTCGCGCGGGACCACCTCGCGGGCGGGCGAGGGACGGGGTGCCGCGAGGAATTCGACGCCTTCGGCGCCGGGGGCGAGCTGCACCACCCGCGAGGGCGTGCGCCACTGCACCGCGTCGAAGCGGCCGCAGCGGCCGAAGGGCTGCCAGGCCGGCAGGACGCTGCCCGTGTCCTCGTCCACCCAGGCGGGGTCCGGTGGCGCCTCCCGCGCCCGCTCCAGCCAGCTCCGCACGATGTCTTCCGGCTCGCCGCGCAGCCGGGCGAGCTCGGCGAACAGCCGGTAGACGCGCTCGGTCGGCTCGAGCTCGCGGGCGCGGACCAGCAGCCTGTGGGCTTCCCCGAAGTCGCCCGCCGCCATGCAGGCCTCCGCCAGCAGCATGTAGGGCAGGGGGTGGAAGGGCTGCAGCGCGCGCAGCCGCTCGAGCCGCTGGATCCGCTGGGCGAGCGGCTCCTCCGGCTGCAGCCCGATCCAGGCCTTCGCCAGATCCGGATGGGGTGCGGTGCGCCACGCCCGCTCGATCAGCCGCCGCGCGAGCCGCGGCCGGCCCAGCCGCTGGGCGTGGCGCGCCGCCAGCACGGTGGCCGGCGCGAAGAAGGGGGCGGTGCGCGCCGCACGGCGGGCATGGGCGAAGGCGTCCGCCGTCCGGCCCTCCTTCTCGGCCCGCTCGGCCATCGTCACGAGCAGGATGGCGCGGCGCCGGGCGGCCGTCTCGGCGTCCACCAGACCGAGCTGCTGCAGCTCGCCCAGCACCTGCATGGCCTCGTCCCATGCGCCGGCCCGGGTGAGCAGGTCGAAGAGGGTGGTGACCACCCAGGGCGTCTTCGGGCTGCGCCGGTGCGCCCGGCGTGCGAGCCGCAGCGCCTCCTCGAGGTCGCCCGCCTTGACGGCCTGGGCGAGCAGCCCGCGCAGGCCGAGCAGCTCCGTCTCGGGATGGTGGAGCATGGACTGGAAGTACCGCAGCGCCGCCAGCTCGTCGCCCTCGAGCTGGGCGGTCTGGGCGGTGAGCAAAAGGATGGCGGGATCCGAGTCGTCCAGAAGCCGCCGCGCCTGCCGGGCGTAGTGGCGGGCCGCCCCGACGTCGCCGGCCGCCGCCGCCACCAGCCCCATGGACAGCGCCTGCCGTCCCTCGCGCTCGCGCCGGGCCCGCCGCCGCTCGGCGATGCGCCGCGGCAGGGTCAGCAGGAAGCGCGCGAATTCGAACAGCCCCACCGACAGCGCGGCGAAGACCAGCGCGAACAGCACGACGATGCCCACGGTGGTCTCGATCTCCACGCCGAGCCAGTCCACCACCACCCGCCCGGGGTTGTCGGCGAACCACGCGGCCGCCGCGGCGGCGACCACCGTCAGCAGGATGAACGCGAACAGGCGAAGCATGGACGGCACTCCGAGGTGCAAAGGGCCGGACGGTGATCAGGAGGCGCCGAGCGCCGCACGGGCCAGCCGGTCGAGCTCCGCCACCG
Organism: bacterium HR39; assembly: GCA_002898955.1. Classification (GTDB taxonomy): domain Bacteria; phylum Pseudomonadota; class Alphaproteobacteria; order Geminicoccales; family Geminicoccaceae; genus HRBIN39. Next base: position 4,426 of record BEIP01000169.1, read on the forward strand.
CTGCGAGGGCGTCGAGGCGCAGCCGTGCGCGCTCCAGCCAGCGGGCGATGCGCGCATCCTCCTGCGCGTGCGGGGCGAGGATGTCCACCGCCTTCGCGAGATCCCCGTCGGCGAGCGCCGCCCGCGCGGTATCGAGCGCCTGCTCGAGGCCGGACGGCGGCCGGTCCTCGCGGCGGATGCGCACGAGCCGGCTCAGGTTCTCGGCCGCGGCCGCGAGCGGATCCGACGCCTCGCTCTTCGGCTCGACGG
>BEIP01000170.1 GCA_002898955.1 bacterium HR39
CACCGGCACGGCGAAGCGGCCGGTTGCGGGATCGCGGATCACGTACGCCCCCTCGCTCACCCGCTCGCCGTTGAGCACCACCGCCGCGAGCCACTCCTGCCAGCGCTCCTCCTCGCGCAGCGGCACATCCAGCGGATCGCGCCGGGGCGTGGGAACCGGCAGGCCCGCCGCCGGCTCCACCTCCGGCACCGCGGGCGGTACCCCGACGAGTGCGGCTTCCGGTTCGCCCGCGGCACCCGCCGGTCCCACCACCAGGGCACCCTCGCCCGCGGCGGGCGCGATGCGCAGACGGGCGGAGAGCGGCGGCAGGCGCGGCGGCACCTGCGCCGGCTGGGCCGGAGGTGCGCTCGCCTCGGCCAGCAGCAGCGTCTCGTCCCGAGCGGGCGGAGCGGCCGCCGCGGCCGTGTCGGCCGGTGCCGGTCGCGCGACCGGAGTCGGCGCCGCCGCCCGTGCGGGGGAGGTGCGGGAGACGACAGCCGCCGGGAGCGGCCGGATCGCGGCCTCGGGGGTGCCGCTTTCCCGCCGCCAGGCCTGGACCAGCCAGATCAGGGCCTCGCGGGTGCGCCGCTCGGTGCCGTCGCCGAGGCTGCGGCCGGAGGGGGCCGGCGGCGGGTCGCCGGGGCCGGCGGGAGCGGCGAAGGAGGCGAGGCCGAGGGCGGCGAGCAGCAGCAGCGCCGCTCCCTCAGCGCGACGCGGCCGCGAGCGCGACACGGCGCTCACCTCCCGGCGTGGTGACCACGAGGGCCGGCGTGCCGGTGGCGGGAACGGGGGTGCGCACCCGCCACACGGCCACCTCGCCGGGCAGCAGGTAGTCCGGCTCCCCGCTCACCGGCACCCGGCGCCCGCCGAGATCCAGCGCGAGGCCGAGGATGCGGATGTGGGCGTCACCGGCGTTGCGCGCCTCGATGCTGAGTCCCCCTTCGGCCGGTTCCACCCGCCAGAGCACGTCGGCCGCGGCGCCGGGCGCGCGGGCGAAGACGGGAAGGCCGATGCGCAGGGCGAAGCGCACGCCGCCGCGCCGGGCGCCACCGCCCGCGGCCTCGGGGATCTCGGTGAGGAACAGGCGCCAGGCCCGCTCGCCGCGTTCGGGGAAGGGCGTGCGCAGGCCGAGCCGCACCACCCGCCGCTCGCCCGGGGCGAGGCGCAGCAGCGGCGGCACGGCGAGCAGGTCGCGGTCGGGCTCCAGCACCTCGCGGCCCTCGCGCGCCTTCCAGGCGTAGGTCTCCACCTGCAGCAGCACCGGCTCCCCGCCGCGGTTCTCGACGGTGAGGCCGGCGGTGTGGCGCTCGGGTGCGAGCTCGACCCGGGTCGGCGCGACGGTGAAGGACCCGGCGAGGGCGGGGATGGCGAAGAGGAGCGTGAGGAGCGACAGGAGAATCCGGAGCGGCGCGTGCATCGTCATCGGAAATTCACCGTGACCGTCAGTGTATCTTCGTAGACACCCGGCGCCACCGTCTGGCCGGCCGGAATGACGCCGTAGATATCTACGATGCCAGGATCACCTGATATGGCCGTGTTCATCGGATCGACCCAAGGATCCTGCTTTCCGGGGCTTTTGTATATCTGATAATTCAGCTGGTCGCCAGCCGAAGAAGTCATGTACCTTCCGGAAGGGTTTCCCGAGTTGCCGCCGCTGACACTGATCGTCACCTGCATGCCGTTGCAGTTGTGGATTTCGAGCTGGGCGTGACCTGTCGCGTCACGGCTCTGGCCGGACACGTACGTTCCGAAGTCGAGCGCATCGCCCGCGACGGTGCAGCCGTTCTCCACCGTGGCCCGGACCGTCAGCGTCGCCGTACTGGTGCCGGCCGGTGCCGGTCCGGACGCGAGAGCGGACAGCAGCGTCAGGGCCAGCAGCGTTTTGCGCCGCATCCTCGGGCCTCCTGCCGTCTGCGCACCACCACCGGAACAGGAGAGCGTGTGCACGGCCCGTCCTCCGCCGCGGCATCCGGATCTTCAGAAGTGCACGGTGACGTTGACGGTGTCGGTGTAGGTGCCGGGCGGCACCCTCTGGCCGCCGGGGATGCGGCCGTAGACCTGCACCGGCAGGCTGTCGACCAGCACCATCACCTGGCTGGCGGCGCTGCCGGTGCCCCACACGCGCGTGCGCGCGCTGTCGACGTAGAGCTGGTAGCGCAGCGTGGCGCTGCCGCCGCTCTGGCGCATGACCCGGTTCTGCACCTCGCCGCTGCCGCCGCCGTCGAGCTCGATGGTCACCGTGCCGGTGCAGTTCTCGAGGCGGATGGTGCCGACTCCGTCGAGATCCTCGGCCTGGCCCGCGTCGTAGGTGCCGAAGTCCAGCGATCCGCCCACCACCGTGCAGGCGTTCTGCACCCGGGCGCTCACCGTGAAGGTCGCCGTGTCGGTTCCGGCCGCGGCCGGGGCCGCCAGCAGCGGGATCAGAGCGGCGAGGGCGGGTGCGAACGCGCGCCGGTGCATCCACGCTCCTCCTCCACAGGCTCTCAACCGCAGGTTAACCAACCCGCCATCTCGTGCAACAGGATAGTTTGCCTAGAACGGATTCGCGCATTGCGCGAGTGCCGCCGCCAGCCCGCTGCGCTCCACCGGCTTGGCGAGGAACGCCACCACCCCGACCGCCCGCGCCCGCTGCCGCTCGGCCGGAGCGTCGCTGCCGCTCACCACCACCACCGGCACCCGCGCGATGCGCGGATCGGGATGGGCGCGCAGGCGGCGCGCCAGCTCGAGGCCGTGCACGTCGGGCAGCTGCAGGTCGAGCAGCACCGCGTCCACCGGCTGCGCCGCGAGCACCGCGAGCGCATCCGCCGCGTCGGCGGCGTGGAGCACGCGGTGACCCAGCCGCTCCAGCAGGATCGCGAGCAGCCGCGCGCCCAGCGGGTCGTCCTCCACCACCAGCACCGTGAGCGGCCGCGCGGGCCGCTCCTCCACGTCGTGGCGCACCACCACACGGGACGGCCGGCCGGCGGCGAGCCGGCGCGCGGTCCGCAGGAACAGGGCGGCGTCGAAGGGCCCCGCCAGATAGGCGTCGAAGCCCAGCACCCGCGCCCGCTCCACGTCTCCCGGCAGCCCCGCGGGCACGTGCAACAGCAGGGCCGCGCCGCACGCGGCTTCGCGCAGCGCACGGGCGGAGGCCGCCGCCTCCTCCGGGCTCGCGGCGAAGACCGCCACCACCTCGCAGGGCTCGCCGGCGTCCGCCGCATCGCGCAGCCGTTCGATCGCCGCCGCGGCGTCCGGCGCCACCACCACGCCCGCCATCCCGCGCAGGTCCGCCACGATCCCGGACGGCGGCGCCAGGGCGAGGATGCGCGGCGTGCCCGCACGGTCTTCCGCCTCTTCGGCCGGCGCCTCCGGCAGCGGCACCTCCAGCACCGCCCGCGTGCCGCCGCCCTCGCGCGGCTCCAGCGACAGCCGCCCGCCGAGACGGCGGGTGAGGCGCCGGGCGATGAACAGGCCGAGGCCGAAGCCGGGCACGCCCTCGCCCGGGCCGCGGGCGAAGGGCCGCGTGGCGGCGGCGAGCGCCGGCGGCAGGCCGCGGCCGGTGTCCTCCACCGAAAAGCGCACCCGTCCGCCGCCGGCGGCCTCCACCGCAAGGCGCACCCCGCCGGTCTCCGTGTACTTGAAGGCGTTGGAGAGGAGGTTCACCAGCACCCGCCGCAGCCGGGCCGGATCGCCCAGCACCAAAGGCGGCAGCAGCGGATCCACCGCCACCTCGAAGGACAGCCCCCGCCGCCGCGCCCGCTCCGTGAACAGGGCCGCGACGCGCCGCACGAAGGCGTCGAGGGCGAAGCTGCGCCGCTCGGGCAGCCCGGCGCCGGCCTCGAGGCGCGAGAGGTCGAGGAGATCGCCCACGAGTCCGGCGAGCAGCGAGGCGGCCTCGAGGGCCGTCTCCACGTGCCGGCGCTGCCCGGGCGGCAGTTCCGCCTCGGCCAGCAGGCGCAGATGGCCCAGCAGGGCGTTCAGCGGCTCGCGCAGGTCGTGGCTGGTGAGGGCGAGGAGGCGCTCCTGGGCGGCGAGACGGGCCCGGGCCTCCCGCGCCCGCCGCTCGGCGGCGAGGCGGAGCCGTTCGCGACGTCGGCACGGTCGCGGACGCGGGCAGCGGGACACGGGCGTGCGCTCTCCGCGGACCCGCCCCATGATGCGTCGTCCGCGCGCCGGTTTCAACCTTTGGTTGAACACGCCGCGGGACGGCTGCGGCGATCCGGGGGCTTGGCAGCCCCCGCCCGCGACCCCAAACACCATGCACCCGCAACCGAACCGAGGGAGGACCGATGGTGCGCATGGCCTTCGCACTGTTCGCGCTCGCGCTGCTGGCCACGCCGGCCGCCGCCGAGATCCGCATCGGCGAGATCAACAGCTATTCGGCCATTCCCGCCTTCACCGAACCCTACCGCAGGGGCTGGCAGCTGGCGGTGGAGGAGATCAACGCCGCGGGCGGCATCCGCGGCGAACCGGTGGTGGTGATCGACCGGGACGACGCCGGCAAGCCGGCCAATGCGGTGCGCCTCGCCGAGGAGCTGGTGCGCGGCGAGGGCGTGGCGATGCTGATGGGCGGCTTCTTCTCCCACGTGGGCCTCGCGATCTCCGACTTCGCGAAGCGCAACCGCGTGCTCTACCTCGCCACCGAGCCGCTCGCCGACGCGCTGGTCTGGCAGCAGGGCCACCGCTACGCCTTCCGCCTGCGCCCCTCC
>BEIP01000171.1 GCA_002898955.1 bacterium HR39
CAGCACGCGGCTGATCTCGAACTCCAGCGCGTAGCCGTTGCCGCCGTGGATCTGCAGCGCATTGTCGGCCGCCGCCCAAGCCACCGCCGCACCCAGCAGCTTGGCGAGGCCCGCTTCGAGGTCGCAGCGCCGGCCGCCGTCCTTCTCGCGCGCCGCGTGGTAGGTGAGCTGGCGGGCGATGGCCGTCTCCACCGCCATGCGCGCGAGCTTGCCGTGCACGCGGGGGAAGTCGAAGATGGGCCGGCCGAACTGGCGCCGCTCCAGGGCGTAGCGCAGGCCGAGCTCCAGCGCGTTGTCGGCCACGCCCACCGCCCGCGCCGCGGTCTGGATGCGGGCGCTCTCGAAGGTGGCCATGAGCTGGCGGAACCCCTGTCCCTCCACACCGCCCAGCAGGCCCGAGGCCGGCACGCGGAAGCCGTCGAAGGACAGCGCATATTCCTTCATGCCGCGATAGCCCAGCACCGGGATTTCGGACCCGGTGAGCCCCTCCACCGGGAAGGGGCCCTCCCCGGTGCCGCGCGGCTTCTCGGCCAGCAGGATGGAGAGGCCGCGGTGGTCCGGCTCCTCGGGGTCGGTGCGCACCATGAGGGTCATGAGGTCGGCGCGCGCCGCGTGGGTGATCCAGGTCTTGCTGCCGTACACCTCGTAGTGGCCGTCGCGGCGGATCGCCCGGGTGCGGATGTGGGCGAGGTCCGAACCGTGGTCGGGCTCGGTGAAGACGGCGGTGGGGATGGTCTCGCCGCTGGCGATGCGGGGAAGCCAGGTGGCCTTCTGCGCGTCGGTGCCGCCGGTGCGGACCAGCTCGGCGGCGATCTCGGATCGGGTGGAGAGCGAGCCCACGCCGAGCCAGCCGCGCGAGAGCTCCTCCGTCACCACGCACATGGCTTCCTTGCTCATGCCCAGCCCGCCCCACTGCTCGGGGACGGTGAGGCCGAAGACGCCCATGCCCGCCAGCTCTCCGATCAGCTCCATCGGGATCAGCCGGTCCTCGAGGTGCCAGCGGTGGGCGTGGGGTGTGACCTTCTCGCGCACGAAGCGGCGGAACTGCTCGCGCACGATGGCGAGCTCGTCGTCGGCATGACCGGGATCGGGCTCCCGGCCCTCGGCGAGCAGCTCGGCGATGCGGCGCACGGCCGCGGGGTCGCTGCCGCGGCGCACCAGATCGCGCACCGCCGGATCGCGCCGGAAGCGCTCCACCGTCTCCTCGCAGACGCCGGCGTCCTACGGGCGCACGAACTCCACCTGGCTCATGGGGATGCCGCCCGCAAGGCGGGCGAGATACTAGCCGAAGCTGCACGTCAGCACGAGCCGCTCGAGCTCGCCCAGACGGCCGGCGTCCGCCAGCCGCTCGGCCCAGCTGTGGAGCTGGGCGAGCCCCTGACGGTACACCTCCATCCAGGCGAGACCGTGGGCAGCCGACTGGTGTTCGTGCAGCGCGGCCGGATCGACCCGACCGTCGCGCACGAGCAGGGTGCGAAGCCGCGCCCGCGCCTCCTCCACCAGACGCGCCGCCGGCTCCAGCGCCGCGGCCGTCACTTCCAGCAGCTCGTCGCCGCGGCTCTCCAGAACGCCCGTCATCCCGTCTCTCCCCTGTCACCGGGGCCGTGCGGGCGGCCGCGCCGCGCTGCCCGCACGCTCCCCGGACCGCCGTCTCAGTCCTCCATGGCCTCTTCGAGGGTGCGCATGCCGGGCCGCCTGGCCTGCACCAGCACCGCCATGTTGCCCGGCTTGTGCTCGTTCTTCATCATTTTCTGGTGGGCGCGGGGGATGTCGTTCCAGGAGAACACCTCGCTCATGCAGGGGTCGACCTGCCGGTTGATGACGAAGCGGTTGGCGGCCGCGGCCTGCTTGAGATGGGCGAAGTGGCTGCCCTGCACCCGCTTCTGGCGCATCCACAGGTAGCGGGCATCCAGCGTGAGCTTGTAGCCGGTGGTGCCGGCGCAGATCACCACCATGCCGCCGCGCTTGACCACGAAGACGGACACCGGGAAGGTGGCGGCACCGGGATGCTCGAAGACGATGTCCACGTCCTGCCCGCCGGTGATCTCCCAGATGGCCTTGCCGAAGCGGCGCGCCTCCTTGATCCAGGCCGACCAGGCCTCGCGGTCCATGGGATCGGGCATCTCGCCCCAGCAGGAGAACTCGCGCCGGTTGATGGCGCCCTTGGCACCCAGCGACATGACGAATTCCCGCTTCCCCTCGTCGGAGATCACGGCAATCGCGTTGGCGCCGCTCGCGGCGATGAGCTGGATGGCCATGGAGCCGAGCCCGCCGGCACCGCCCCACACCAGCACGTTGTCGCCGGGCTTGAGGGTGTGGGGCGGGTGGCCGAACAGCATGCGGTAGGCGGTGGCGAGGGTGAGCACGTAGCAGCCCGACTCCTCCCAGGTGAGGTGCCTGGGGCGCGGCATGAGCTGGCGCGACTGCACCCGGCAGAACTGGGCGAAGGAGCCGTCCGGCGTCTCGTAGCCCCAGATGCGCTGGGAGGGGGAGAGCATCGGATCGCCGCCGTTGCACTCCTCGTCGTCGCCGTCGTCCTGGTTGCAGTGGATCACCACCTCGTCGCCCACCTTCCAGCGCTTCACCTTGGAGCCCACCGCCCAGACGATGCCGGAAGCGTCCGAACCGGCGATGTGATAGGGATGCTTGTGGCCGTCGAGCGGCGAGATGGGCTTGCCGAGCGACGCCCACACGCCGTTGTAGTTGACGCCGGCGGCCATCACCATGACGAGGCACTCGTCCTCGCCGATGTCCCACACCGGCACGACTTCCTGCTGCATGGCGTGGATGGGCTCGCCGTGCCGCTCCTTGCGGATCACCCAGGCGTACATGTTCTTCGGCACGTGGCCGAGCGGCGGGATCTCGCCGATCTCGTACAGGTCCTTGGTGGGCCGCACGTAGGCCGGAGCGCGCTCGAGGCCGAGCGGCGTGCCGGTCGTCGGGGCGGTGGTCATGGTGCGGTGCTCTCCTCCGTTGACCGAGCCGTTCGCAGGTGCGCTAACATGAAAAGTGCTCGCCAGCGCGACGGTGGCCTGTCCGGCCTGCGTCGCCGTGTCGCGTCCGTCGCCGTCCACCTCGGCGAAGAAGTCCTCGGGGCGCAGGTCGATGCCCTCGCGGCGCGCCACCTCGAGGAGCTGCTGCTGGCGGCGGGCGGGGATGGTGCCGCGGCGGATCCAGCCGGAGACGGCGGTCTGCCAGATGCCGAGGAGCTCGGCCACCCGCTGCTGGGAGCCGAACTTGCGGATGATGCGCTCCACCTGTTCCCTGTTCATGTCCGCTGTTCCGGTGTCGGCCGCCCGACCCGTGGCACGACACCGGGGGTGTTGTCAACGAGAAAATGTGTTTGACGCGGCGCCGCGGAGGTGTTAGTGCGGCGCGGGACGATCCGCCTTCGGGTGCCGCCATGAACACCGACCAGCCGCGCCGCGACCGCCCCTGGCTGTTCCGCACCTACGCCGGCCACAGCTCGGCCGAGGCCAGCAACGAGCTGTTCCGCCGCAACCTCGCCCGCGGCCAGACGGGCCTCTCGGTCGCCTTCGACCTGCCCACCCAGACCGGCTACGACAGCGACCATCCGCTGGCGCGCGGCGAGGTGGGCAAGGTGGGCGTGCCGGTGTGCTCCATCGACGACATGCGCCGGCTGTTCGAGGGGATCCCCCTCGAGCGCATGAACACCTCCATGACCATCAACGCCACCGCCCCGTGGATCCTCGCGCTCTATCTGGCGGTGGCCGAGGAGCAGGGGGCGGACCGCGCGAAGCTGCAGGGCACGGTGCAGAACGACATCATCAAGGAGTACCTCTCGCGCGGCACCTACATCTTCCCGCCCGGCCCGTCGATGAAGCTCGCCACCGACGTGATCACCTTCTGCGCCCGCGAGGTCCCGAAGTGGAACCCGGTCAACGTCTGCAGCTACCACCTGCAGGAGGCCGGGGCCACGCCGGTGCAGGAGCTCGCCTTTGCGCTGGCGAACGCCGTCTGCATCCTCGATTCGGTGCGCGCCTCGGGTGAGGTCTCCGAGGAGGAGTTCCCGAAGATCTTCGGCCGGATCAGCTTCTTCGTCAATTCCGGCATCCGCTTCGTCACCGAGATCTGCAAGATGCGCGCCTTCGTGCGACTGTGGGACGAGATCGGCCGCGAGCGCTACGGGGTGGAGGATCCGAAACTGCGCCTCTTCCGCTACGGCGTGCAGGTGAATTCGCTGGGCCTCACCGAGCAGCAGCCGGAGAACAACGTCTACCGCATCCTCATCGAGATGCTGGGCGTGACGCTCTCGAAACACGCCCGCGCGCGGGCCGTGCAGCTTCCCGCCTGGAACGAGGCGCTGGGTCTGCCGCGTCCATGGGACCAGCAGTGGTCGCTGCGCGCCCAGCAGATCCTCGCCTACGAGACCGACCTCCTCGAATACGAGGACATCTTCGACGGCTCGCACGTGATCGAGGCGAAGACGGAGGAGCTGGTGCAGGCGGCGCGCGAGGAGCTCGCCCGCATCGAGGCCATGGGCGGGGCGCTCGCCGCCGTGGAGAACGGCTACATGAAGAGCCGGCTCGTGGAGTCCAACGCGAAACGTGTCGCCGACATCGCCGCCCGCCGCATTCCGGTGGTGGGCGTCAACTGCTACACCGAATCCGACCCCTCGCCGCTGCTCGCGGGCGCCGGGCC
>BEIP01000172.1 GCA_002898955.1 bacterium HR39
CCGGCTGGTGCAGGGGCCGGTGAGCGCCGAGGTGACCGCCACCGACACCGCGGGGATGGTGGCGGAAGGCCGACGGCTCGCGGAGGTGGCGCCCAACATCGTGGTCAAGCTGCCGCTCACGCCCGCGGGGCTCGCGGCCTGCCGGCGGCTCGTGGCCGAAGGGATCCGCACCAACCTCACCCTGTGCTTCTCGCCCGCCCAGGGCCTGCTCGCCGCCAAGGCGGGGGCCACCTTCGTCTCGCCCTTCGTCGGCCGGCTCGACGACATCGGCCACGACGGCATGGCGGTGGTGCGCGACATCGTCGCCATCTACCGCAACTATCCGGAACTGAAGACGCAGGTGCTGGCCGCCTCGCTGCGCCACGTGCGCCACGTGGTGCAGGCGGCCATCGCCGGAGCGGACGCCGCCACCGCGCCGCCGGCGGTGCTGCGCCAGCTCGTGCGCCATCCGCTCACCGACATCGGCCTCGAGCGCTTCCTCGAGGACTGGCGGAAGAGCGGCCAGAAGATCGGCTGAGCCGATGGCAGTGCGCCCTCCGGTCCTCTCCGCAGCCCTCGCGTTGCTCGCCGCGATGGCATCGGGGCGGGCGGCCCCCTCGGTGGACGGGCTGCTCGACGGGCTGCTCGGTCCGCGGGAGCCGCGGGGGCGGGTCGTGGTCGCGGCGCACGTGGAGCCGGCCGCCGGTCACCGGGTGCTGGTGGTGGAGCTGCGGCCGCTGGGGGATGCGAAGCTGGTGGCCGATCCCGGCGCGGTGCTACGGGGGACGGCGGTCGACGGCATCACCTGGCTCGCCCCGGAAGCGAAGGCGCTCGCGCCGGGACGGAGCTACTTCGACGGTGCGGTGCGGCTCGCCCTGCCCTTCCGGGCCGAAGGGGCCGGCGAGGTGCGGGCGCGGGTCGACTACGCCTGGTGCCTCGTCGGCTTCCAGTGCCTGTTCGGCGAAGAGGACATCCGCATCTCGCTGCCGGCGGCGCCCTCCGGCTGAGCCTCCTCAGCCCACCGCCCCCACGTGGTGCACCACGGCGGTGGTGATCTCCCGGATCAGGCCGTACAGCCCGGCGATGGGCCGGAAGATGGCCTGGTGCTCGCGCGCGTAGGACTGGGCCATGGTCGGCGCGTAGGAAGCCGGCTCGCCGTAGTCGAGGCCGTCGGAGGCCGCCTCCTCCACCCGGAAGATGCGCGAAAGCAGCCGCAACGTCGGCTCCACCGAGAGCCGCAGCAGGTCGTGGACGAGCCCGGTCCGCGTGACCTCGTGGCGGTCGGAGAAGTCCGGGATCTCCGAGGCCAGCAGGGCGAGGGTGCGGATCAGCGCGAGCCGCACCACGTGCAGCAGGTGGAGGTTGTCGCGGGTCTTCGGATCCACGACGATGGGCTCCTCACCCAGATCGCGGGTGCGGCGGCGGTGATCGCGCAGCGCCCGGGCGAGGTCCAGGTGATCGCGCAGGATGAAGCGCATCACCCGGGCGAGCGGCTCGAACAGGGCGAGCTCCCCGTAGTGGCGCGCCACCTCGGCGAGACGCTCCTCGAAGGCGGGATCGCGCCGGCTGCGGGCGAGCAGCAGCCAGCCGCCCGGATCGAACAGGTCCACATAGGCCTTGGTGACCAGCGGGTCGCTGTACATGAAGGCGTGCTCGACCAGCGACACCAGCCGGCGGAAGCGGTCGCTTCCCCGGTAGAGCTGCTCGAAGGCCTCGGGATCGCGGGCGATGGCCGGCCCGACGCCGCCGATGACGTGCACCAGGTAGCCGAGCTGCTGCAGGATGGCGTTGTGGGGGATCGCCCGGAGCTGGGCGGGATGCCCGAGCCGCGGCGGCCGGCCGCCCTCGGCCTCGCGCACGGCGCTGCGCGAGCCGGTGGGATGGAGCATGTTGGTGCCGAAGGCGCCGAGGAAGGCGCCGTAGTCCGGGTCCTCGAACAGCCGCGCGTTGAACTGGCGCACCGCGGCGAAGAACTCGTCCACGTACGGAGGACGCGCATAGAACGGGTCCTCGTCCGCGGGCGGCGGCTGCAGGCGGTGTTCCAGCACGCGGGTGAGCACGGCGAGCGCGCCCTCGCGGCGCAGGAAGGGCAGATAGCCGTCGCCGCCCTGGAAGCTGGTCTCCTGGCGCTGGCGGATGCCGCAGGCGGCGAACAGCCGCCGCGAGTGCGGCGTGTCGAAATAGGCGAGGCGGTCGTGCAGGCTCGCCGGATGGGCGCCGCGGCCCATGCTCTCGCCGTGGGTGTCGAAGATCACGAGCTCGAGGTCGGCGAGGCCGTGGCGCCGCAGCACCGCCGGCAGCTCGAGGCGGATGCGCTCGATGGCGTCCGCCGCGGCGATCTGGCCGAGATAGCGGCCGGCGTCCGAGAAGCCGGTCTGCACGCAGATGCGCTCGCGGCGGCGCAGATAGTCCCGGTACGCCCCGTAGCGCAGCGCCTCGTCGACGATGGCCGCCCCGCGCTCGAGGGCAGTGCGGGTCTCGAACAGCGGCGAGATGTCGATGTCCGCGTCGACCCCGAACAGGCGCGCGAGATACAGGGCGGCGAGGATGGTGAAGGGTGAGTCGCACTCGGCGATCAGGAAGCGGATCGGCTCGCCGCCGTCGACGTACTTGAGCATCTGCGCGCAGAGCATGAAGGCCCGCCGCGCGGTGGCCGATTCGTGGGCGAGCGAGCCGAAGTTGACGGAGACGGGCTCGACCTCGCGGCAAAGCCGGTGGATGGTCTCGAGATAGGTGAGGCGGTAGGAGGGATCGTCCGGATGGTGGTCGAGCCCCACCAGGTGGCGCACGGCGTTGTGCACCTGGCGGGCGTTGATGCGCAGGTGCGTGCGCGCGGCGCCGAGCCCGAGGGTGGCCACCTCGGCCCGCAGCAGCCACAGCCGCCGCGCCGCCCCGTCCTCCGCGTCCACGGCGAGCAGCCGGTCCAGCACCGCGAGGAGCTGGCGCTTGTCGTGGAGGTTGGAGGGGCGCGCATCCGCCAGCATGCGCGAGACGGCGGCGAGGCGCGCGAGGGCCCGCGGATCGCCCTCCTTCAGCCCGGCCGCCACCTCGCGGAAGACGCCGCAGGCCTCCTCGTGGGCGTGGATGGTGAAGGACAGGCGCACGTCCAGCGAGTCGAGGGCATCGGCGCGGGGATCGCCGGCGGCCAGTCCGGCGCGGATCTCCCGCACGGCCTCGCGGTAGCGGCGCAGCTGCACCACCGCCACCACCAGCCGGCGCACGAAGGTCTCGGTCCAGGGGATGTCGGCCCGGCCGTCGGTGTCGTAACCCACCCAACTGGCGATGGAGACGAGGCGCGGCACCAGCCTGCGCCAGTGCTGCGGGTAGAGCTCCCGGCAGAGTTCCAGCGTCTCCTCCCAGAGAAGGCGCAGGGCCGCGAGCAGGTTCTCCGCCGCCTCGAGGGCGCAGCGCTGCTCGTAGTCGAGATCGAGGGGCGAATCGGGACCGTGGGCGCGGGCGCGGATGCGGGCGAGCAGGGCGGCGCGCGCCTCCCCGTCGAGCGGCCGCCCCTCTTCGTCGCGGCGGAGCGCCAGGGTGAGCAGATCCCCCTGCAGCCCGCGGGCGAGGGCGAAGGTGGGGTGCGCGGTGAAGACGAAGCCGAAGTCGATGCGGTGGAGCGCCCGGGCCGCCTCCTCCGGAGCGAGCGGGTTGCCGTCCGGGGCGAGCAGGCCGCGCAGCAGCTCGCGGATGCGCGCCCGATTGGCCGCGGGATCGCTCTCGCCGAGGTAGCGGGAAAGGCGCGCGGCGCGGGCCTCGAAGGCCTCGGCGCCGAGCTCGCGCACGAGCCGTGCCACCTCCTCGGTCCCGAGCTCCCGGCGCGCGAGCCGGCGGAACAGGCGCACGCCGAGCAGGCCCACGGGATCGAGGAACGGGTCCTCGTGGGCGCGGGCGCGTTCCGCCTCCAGCTCCTGCTGCAGCAGCGCCCGCAGGTCCGCTCCGGCACCGCCGGGGGCTTCGCGCACCGCCGCTTCCGCCGCCTCCGCCGCCACCGTCTCCGGCCGGTCCACGGCTGTCCGCTCCTCCGGCTCGTTCGTCCGGCCGGCGAGATGGCCGCCCCGGCGCCCGGGGCAAGGTGGTGCGGGTGCGCCCGCGCAGGGCGCGGACGCGCCGTTCAGCCCCCGCCGAACAGGCGGGTGAGGCGTTCGGAGGGGCTCGCCTCGATCTCGGCGAGGGCCGCGAGGCGGACCGGAGCGTTGGGCTCGCCGTAGCGGTCGTACCCGCCGCGGCGCTCCACCAGCTCGAAGAAGAAGCCCTCGGGCGGGCGCGTGTAGAGATGCAGGAACTCGCCACCGTCGTCGCGGTCGTAGAACACCCGCGCCCTGCGCAGCCGTGCGGCGAAGCCGGGATCGAGGTCGAAGCGCGATTCGAGCTCGTCGTAGTAGTTGTCGGGGACCGGAAGGCGCAGCTCCGCGGGGATGCGCTCGGCCGCCGCCAGCACGTCGCCGCAGGCGAGCGCCACGTGCTGGGCGCCGGCACCGGCGGTGCGGGCGAGGAAGCGGCCGGCGGCGGAGGTGGCCGATGCCGAGGCGTTCAGCACGATCCGCACGTGGCGTGCCGGATCCGACAGCGCCCGGCTGGCGATGGCGCCGCGCGGATCGACGATCTCCACCCGGCGCTCGGGCTCGAGGCCGAGCACCACCCGGTAGAACAGCACCCAGCTCGCGAATTCGGCGGCC
>BEIP01000173.1 GCA_002898955.1 bacterium HR39
ACCCGACGAAGGCGATGCCCCCGCAGGGAACGCGCACCAGCAGCTCCATCGCCGGATGTCCGAGCTCGGACAGGGCGAGCACGGTCATGGACATGGCGACGGTGGCGAGTGCGGTGCGCGTCGTCTGCCGCAGCAGCTCGATCGGCGACAGGCCCAGCACCCGCCGGATGGCCGCGAGGTGGAAGGCCGCCATCACCGCGCTCGTGGCCACCATGGCGAGCGCCGCGCCGACGATCCCGTGCGCGGGCACCAGCCACAGCAGGAGCGGCACCGCCACAACGATGGAGAGAGCGAGCAGCGCCGGATGCAGGCGGTAGTGGCCGGTGGCGAGATAGGCGGCGGCGGCCGGAGCGTAGAGACTGCGCAGGATGCCGTAGACGGCCAGCACCTGCACCACCGGCACGGCCGGCATCCACCGGGGTCCGAGCAGCAGCGCCACCGCCGGCTCCGCCACCAGCGCGATGCCGACCCCGAGCGGCAGGGTCACGAGCAGCAGGGCCGCAACCGAGTCGCGATAGCCGCGCCGCAGCGCCGCCGGATCCCCGCGCAGCCGCGCATAGCCGGGAAAGACCGCACGGGTGGTGGGGCCGGCGATCTCGGTGGTGGGCAGCGAGGCCACCTCGTTGGCCAGCTCGTAGAGGCCCAGCGCATGGGCGCCGGCGAGCTTGCCGATCACGAGCGAATCGAGGCGATCGCGCAGGAAGACCAGCGCGTTGTCGGCGAGGATCCAGCGGGAGACGGCGAAGAGCTCGCGCCAGCGCGACAGATCGGGCCGCGGCCGGTAGGGCGAGAGCAGGTAGCTGCCGAGGAACATGCCGAGCCGGCGCGCGAGGATGCCCGCCACCAGCGCCCAGTGGGAGCGCCACCAGAAGGCGCAGACCAGCGCCACCGCGAAGGAGGCGGCCTTCGGCCAGAACTGCCAGTGGAACTCGCGCGCGAAGTCGAGCCGCAGGCGGAAGTCCACCGTACCGATGTTCTGCGCCGCCTGCAGCAGCGCGAACAGCGCCACCCACCACATGAGCGGCTCCAGCCGCGGCTCGGCGAAGAACCGGGCGAGCAGGGGCGCTCCCGCCACCAGCAGGGCGGCCGTGAGCACCCCGCGCAGCAGCGAGAGGGTCCAGGCGGTGTCGTAGTCGCGCCGGTCGCCGCCGCCGCGGGCGATCAGCGCGTTGTCGGTGCCGAGGTCGCCGGCGACCTCGAGGATGGCGGCGATGGAGGTGGCGAGCGCCACCAGCCCGAAGTCCCCGGGGGTGAGCAGTCGTGCCAGCAGCAGGGTGCTGAGGATGCCGAGCGCGCGCATGGCGAAGCGCAGCGCCACCATCCAGGCGGCACCGGTCGCCATCCGCCGGCCGATCTCCGCGGGCGCGCCCTCGCGCCCTGCGCGTTCGTCTTCCGACACTGCGCGTCACTTCGGGTTGCGGCGCCGCGGGGCGCCCGCCGTCCGTTCCTTGTGGCATCTTCCGCGGCGGCTGGGAAGTCCGCTCCCGCGCCGACGCGTACGGGAAGGGCGCGCTCCGTCCCCGGCCGACGCCCCTTCCCTCGGTCCGCGGCCGTCCAACATTCGTGAACATGAGCGAGCGCACGCCGGCCCCGAAGAGCGGATCCGAGGTGGCCGCCTTCCTCGAGGAGCTCGCGCGCACGCCGGCGCGGGCGGAGGGCGGACGGGGGCGTGTGGTCTTCGCGCTGGATGCCACCGCCTCGCGCGAGCCCACCTGGGACCGGGCGGCACGGGTGACCGGCGAGATGTTCCTCGAAGCCGCACGGCTCGGCGGGCTGGAGGTCCAGCTCGTCTACTACCGCGGCTTCGACGAGTGCCGGGCGAGCCGCTGGGTCGACGATCCGGCGAAGCTGGTTTCGCTGATGACGAAGGTCACCTGCCGCGCCGGCGAGACCCAGATCGCCCGGGTGCTGCGCCACGTGGCGAAGGAGGCCCGCCGCGAGCGGGTCCACGCGCTGGTGTTCGTCGGCGACTGCTGCGAGGAGGACGTGGACCGGCTCGGGCGGCTCGCCGGCGAACTCGGCGTTCTGGGCGTGCGGGCCTTCGTCTTCCAGGAGGGGAACGATCCGGTGGCGACCCGTGCGTTCCGCGACATCGCGCGGCTCACCGGCGGTGCGCACTGCCGCTTCGATTCCTCCGCGCCGCGCGAGCTCGCCGAGCTGTTGCGGGCGGTGGCGGCCTATGCGGCGGGCGGGCTGCCGGCGCTCGAGGAGGTGGCGCGCCGTTCGGCCCTGCCGCAGGTGAGGCTGCTGCCGCGCCAGCTGCGCTGATCCGGCCATGGCCCTCTGGCTGCTCGCCGGCCTCGCCGCCTTCGTCCTGCTGTGGCTGCTGCTGCGCTGGCTCGCACAGGTGCCGGCAGCGGATCTGGCGCGGGCGGTGCGCACCTTCGTCGCCGTCTTCGGCGCGCTGCTCGCCGCCGGCTTCGCCTATGCCGGGCGGGTGGGCCTCGCGGCGGCGGCGCTGGCGGCCGCGGCCGTCGCCCTGCGCGCCCTGTGGAAGGCCCGCTCGGGGGCCGATCCGCTCGAAGACGACGGCGAGGACGCCGGGCGCAGCGACGACGTCTCGCGGGTGGAGACGGCCTCGCTGGTGATGGAGCTCGACCGGCGCAGCGGCCGGCTCGACGGCACGGTGAAGGCCGGCCCGCTCGCCGGACGGCGGCTTTCGGCCCTGCCGGTGGAGGCCCTGCTCGATCTCTTGGCCGAGCTGCGGCGCAACGATCCGGAATCCGCCAACCTGCTCGAGGCGTATCTGGATCGGCGCGAGCCGGCCTGGCGCACCCGTGCCCACGAGCGCGGACGGGCGGACGGCCCGAGCGCCGAGATGGACGAGGCGACGGCCTGGGCGGTGCTCGGCCTCGAGCCCGGCGCCGACGAGGAGGCCATCCGCGCCGCCCACCGGCGGCTGATGAGCCGGCTGCATCCCGACCACGGCGGCTCGGAATTCCTCGCCCGCCAGCTCAACCAGGCCCGCGACGTGCTGCTGAAGCGCGCCAAGGGGCGGGCGCGTTAACCTTCCGGAAGGGTGGACGTGCGATCCTCCCTGCCCGGCAGCATCCGCCGGGGCGGCAGGCGCTGCCGGCCGTCGGCACCGGAAGGCACACGGCGGCGCCGGATCCGGCGGCTGGCACGGAACCTGCTCGATCCCGCGCGGAAGCCGGAAGCGAGGAGCGGCCATGGACACCACCGGCTATGTGGCCCTGTCGCGGGCGATCACCCTGCGCGAGCGGCTCGACTCCATCGCCCACAACCTCGCCAACGTGGACACGCCCGGCTTCCGGGCCGAGCTCGACCGCACCATGGCGGTCCCCTTCCGCACCGCGCCGCGCGAGAGCGTCTCCTACGTCCAGCTCGTCGCGAAGCTGTACGACGCCTCCGAGGGCCCGATCGAGCGGACCGGCAATCCCCTCGATCTCGCCATCCACGGCCCGGGCTTCTTCACGGTGATGACGGCCGACGGGCCCGCCTACACCCGCCACGGCCACTTCGAGCTCGATCCGGAGGGGCGGATCGTCACCACCGAGGGCTACGCGCTGCTGGACGAGAACGGGGCGCCGATCGAGGTGCCGCCGGGCAGCGGGCCGGTCACCGTCGCCGGGGACGGCACCATCTCCACCCGTGCCGGTCCGCTGGCGCGGATCCGTCCCGTGAGCTTCGCCGATCCGCTGCAGCTCGAGCGCGATGCCGGCGGGCTGTTCCGCAGCGACGCGCCCGCCATCCCGGTGGAGGAGGCACGCATCGTGCAGGGAGCGCTCGAGGGCTCCAACGTCCGGCCGGTGCACGAGCTCACGCGCCTGATCGAGACCCAGCGCGGCTTCGAGCACGCACTGCGCATGATCGAGACCTGGTTCGACCTGGACCGCCGCACCACCGAGCGCGCGCTGTCGGCGCGGGCGTGAGGGCGGGTGCGGCCGCAGCGGGAGATCCGTGAGCCATGCGGGCACTCAGCGTCGCCGCCACGGGCATGATGGCCCAGCAGCTGCACGTGGAGGTGATCGCCAACAACATCGCCAACATGACCACCACCGGCTACAAGCGCCACCGGCCGGAGTTCCAGGACCTGCTCTACCAGAGCGAGCGCCGCATCGGTTCGCTCTCCTCGCAGAGCGGCACGGTGGTGCCGGCCGGCGTGCAGCTCGGACTCGGCGTCAAGGCGGCCGCCGTCTACCGGGTGGACCAGCAGGGCAATCTGGTGGCCACCGACAATCCGCTGGACCTCGCCATCCAGGGCGAGGGCTACTTTCTGGTCCAGCTGCCCGACGGGCGCACCGCCTACACGCGCTCCGGCAATTTCCAGCTCTCGCCCGAGGGCACCATCGTCACTGCCGACGGCTACACCGTCGGCCCCGGCATCACCGTGCCGGCCGAGGCCGTCGAGATCACCGTCAACCAGGAAGGCGGCGTCTTCGCCAAGCTCCGCGACCAGGTGGAGCTCGTGGCACTCGGCCAGCTCCAGCTCGCCACCTTCGTCAACCCGGCCGGGCTCGAGGAGATCGGCAACAACCTGCTGGTGGAGACCGAGGCGTCCGGTCCCGCCAACGTGGCCACGCCCGGCGCCCCCGGCTTCGGCACCGTCCAGCAGGGCTTCCTCGAGAGCTCGAACGTCAATCCGGTCGAGGAGATCACCGCGCTGATCACCGCCCAGCGCGCCTACGAGAT
>BEIP01000174.1 GCA_002898955.1 bacterium HR39
CGAGAGGCCGTTGACGAGCCAGATCGCGAGCAGGCGCACGAACGGCCGGTTGTGCAGCAGACCGAGCGGGCGTCCCGCCCGCTCCGGCGCCCCCTCCGGTTCGGGCACGCGGCGCAGCAGCAGCCAGAATGCCGGCAGGCCGGCGCAGATCGCGGCGAGCGCCGTCACGCGCAGCGTGACCTGCGTGGCGAATCCCGCCTGCAGGATTCCGGCCGGGACCGCGGCCGAGAGCAGGATGCCGACGAGCGAGCACGCCTCCCGCGCCGTGGTCACGCGGGTGCGACCGGAATAGTCCCGGGCGAGCTCGGCGCCCCAGGTCCAATAGGGCACCGCGACGAGGGTCCAGCCGGTGAACAGCAGCGCCGAGGAGACCGCGAGCCGGAGCGGCCCCGATCCTGCCGGCGGCGAGAACAGCAGCAGGAGCGCCGGTGCCGCGACGAGGCCACCGAGCAGGATCCAGGGCTTCCTGCGGCCGAGGCGGGTGGGCACGCGGTCGACGAGCAGGCCCACGAGCGGATCGGTGAAGATGTCGACCAGGCGGGCGAGGAAGAGGGCGGCTGCGACCGCCGACAGGCCGAGGCCGAGGTCCTCGGCGTAGAAGGCGGGCAGCAGCACGTAGGCCGGCACCATCGGCACCGCCAGCACCGCCGCCGGAAGCGCGTAGGCGAGCAGCAGCCGCCGGTCCGGTCCGTCCCGGCTCATGTGGCGGGACGCACGAAGCGATACTGGCCGACGTCGATGCGGCCGTCGCGGAAACCCACCGCACAGTAGACGAGATAGAGCCGCCAGAGGCGGCGGAAGGGGGTGTGGAAGCCGAGGGTGGCGAGGGCCTGTTCGGCGGCGTCGAAGCGTGCGAGCCAGGTCTCGAGGGTGCGCGCATAGTCGGCTCCGAAGCGGCGTTCGCCGTCCGGCACCAGACCGGCCGCACGGGCCTCGCGCGCGAGGATCGTGCGGGTCGGCAGCATGCCCCCGGGAAGATCCAGCGGCGGATCAGGTCGATGTTGCGCCGGTAGTCCTTAAAGCGCGCCTCGTCGATGGTGATCGCCTGGACGACGGCGATCCCTCCCGGCCGCAGCCGGTCGTGCAGAGTGCGGAAATAGACCGGCCAGTATGCCTCGCCCACCGCCTCGATCATCTCGATCGAGACGATGCGGTCGAACTGCCCCACGACGTCGCGATAGTCCTGCACACGCACCACGATCCGCTCAAAGAGCCCCGCTTCCCGAACCCGCCGCTCCGCCTCCTCGAACTGCGAGCGCGAGAGGGTGATGGCCGTAACGCGACAGCCATACTCGCCCGCGGCGGTGAGCAGGCCGGGCTCCTTCGCGAGCCGGCGGGTGATCGCCGCACGGTCGGGTTCTGCGATCCATGGCCGGCGCGAGCGGGCGCATGCACGCCGGGGCGCGGCGGTCTTCCGGCGGAGTCCGCGGCAGGGTCCTCCTTGCTGCCGCGGGCACTCGACCGGACGGCGGAGGAGACGGGGCGCGTCATCGCGGGGCGGGCTCCGGCCGCGCAGGCACGATGCGGGCATCGTGCGGGCGATGCCGCGCCCGCCCGTGACGCCATGCGCGCGGACCATGCAGCGGCACGCGAGAGTCCCCCCGATCGCCCGTGATCGCGCACCGTAGCGGACGGGCAGACAGGGGGTCGAGGACTCGAATGCCATCGTCTCTCCGAGGAGAGACCGGATCCGGAGCTGGCGGCATCGGACTTCGCGCTCATCCCCCGGCCCGCACGACCTGGGCGCGGCGCCCGTACGGCGGTGATCCGGCCGCCGCGATGGAGCGTAAGGGGTGGGCCATGGCGTGATGGGATCGTCGATGGATCGTCCGAAGACACGGCCACTTCCGCGGCCGCTGGATATCGCCGTCGTCGGCGCCGGTGTGGCGGGGCTGGGGTGTGCCTGGTGGCTCGCGCGGCGGCATCGCGTCACCCTCTACGAAAAGGAGCGGCGGCCCGGCGGCCACAGCTGCACGCTCGAAGTCGAAGGTGCCGACGGGCGACCGATTGCCGTCGACATCGGCTTCATCGTCTTCAACGAACCCAACTACCCGCTCCTGACCCGACTGTTCCGCACCCTCGCCATCGCGACGATGCCGACCGACATGTCCTTCGCGGTTTCCCTGGACGACGGCGCCTTCGAATACGGTGGCGGCGACTGGGGGGCGCTCTTCGCCCAGAAGCGCAATCTCGTCCGCCCCGGTTTCTGGCGCATGTGCATCGACATCCTGCGCTTTTTCCGCAAGGGCCGCGCCGCCGCCGACGATCCGACCCTCGACGGGCTCACCCTCGGGGAATGGCTCCGTCGTGAGCGCTTCGGGCCCGCCTTCGTGCACCGCCACATCCTGCCGATGGCCGCCGCCATCTGGTCGGCACCGCTCGCCGAGATCGCCGGCTACCCGGCGCGTTCCTTTCTAACCTTCTTCCGCAACCACGGATTGCTGCAGCTCGAAGGCCGTCCTCAGTGGCGGACGGTCGCGGGCGGCAGCCGGCGTTACGTCGAAGCGCTCGTGGCCGACGGCGGCTTCCGCCTGCGCACGGGAGGCGTCGCCGCGGTCCTGCGCGATTCCGACGGGGTGACCGTGATCGGAAGCGATGGCTCCCGCGCACGACACGACATCGTTGTGCTGGCAACACACGCCGACACCTCGCTGCGCCTCTTGGCCGATGCCGACCGGGACGAGCTCTCGCTGCTCTCCTCCTTCCGGTACACGTCGAACACCGTGGTGCTGCACGGAGATCCGGCCCTGATGCCGAAACGTCGCCGCGTCTGGTCGAGCTGGAACTATGTCGGCCGCTCGCGCGATCCGGCGACGCGCCGGGTGGCCGTGACCTACTGGATGAACCGCCTGCAGCACCTGCCCGCGCACACGCCGCTCTTCGCGACCGTGAACCCGTGGCGGGAGCCGGATCCCAGGCTGGTCCACGCGGTCCGGACCTTCGACCATCCGGTCTTCGACTTCGCCGCGCTCGCGGCACAGAAACGGCTGCCGCAGCTCCAGGGCCGTCGCCGCACCTAGTACTGCGGCGCCTGGACAGGCGACGGCTTTCACGAGGCGGCGTTGCGTTCGGGGCTGATGGTCGCGGAGGCGCTCACCGAACGGCGGCCGTTCGCGGACGACGCCCGGGTCGTGCCGGAGCTCGCGGGTCTCGAGGGATGACCGCCCCCGCCCTCTACGTCGGCGAAGTGCGCCACACGCGGCTGCGGCCGCGCTTCCACCATCTCCGCAGGCGTTTCGTCTGGGCTTTCCTCGATCTCGACGGGCTCGCGGAGCTCGAACGCAGGGTGAGCCTGTTCGCCGTCGACCGGCCGGCCCCCGTGTCCTTCCACAGGCGCGATCACGGCGATCCGTCCGAGGCCTCGCTGCGGTGCTGGCTCGCCCGGCTGCTGCAACCGTACGGCATCGACCCCTTCGCCCTGCCGGTGCGGGTGCTCTGCCAGCTCCGCATCCTCGGTTACGTGTTCGATCCGCTCTCGGTCTGGTTCGTCGGTGCCGACCCGGCCGCGCCCGAGGCGCTGGTCTACGAGGTGCACAACACCTTCGGTGGCCGCCACGCCTACGTCGTGCCGCTCCACGGTCGGCCGGCCGCGACCCCCCACGCGGCCGACAAGCGCTTCTTCGTCTCGCCCTTCGCGCCGCTCGCGGGCTCCTACCGCTTCGCCCTGCGGCCGCCGGGCGAACGCCTGTCGCTCGCGATCCGCTATGCCGTCGACGGCGAGGACGTGATCCTCGCCGCCTTCTCGGGAATCCGGCAGCCCTTCGACGACCGCAGCCTCGTGCGCCTGCTGCTGCGGCGGCCGCACGCGTCGCTCGCCGTCACCGTCGGCATCCACACCGAGGCGGCGAAGCTCTGGGCCAAGGGGGTGCCGCTCTTCGACCGTCCACCGTCGGCGCCCGTGACGGCGAGTCCGGGATCGGTCGCGACGGACTGATGGAGAGGCCCCCATGTCCGATCGCCAGCCTGCCGCATTCCTCGCGACGCGTCCCGTCTTCGACCCGTGGACGCCACTGCTGCTGCGCGCCCTGGGGCGGGTGCGGCACGGCAGTCTGCGGGTCCTCGATCCGCGCGGGCGGCTGCACCGCTTCGGCGCGGATGGAGCCGCGCCGCGGGCGAATCTGATCCTGCGCCGGCCGAGGGCTGCCCGCCGACTTCTCCTCGGGGGCGAACTCGGTTTTGCCCGGGCCTGGATGGACGGCGATCTCGACACGGACGATCTCGCGGCGCTGCTGCATTTCGCGATCGCCAACGAGCCCGAGCTCGCGGATCTGGAGAAGGGCATGCCGTGGGTGGGGGCGCTCGCGCGCATCCGGCACGCGCTCAGGCGCAACGACCGCCTCCGTGCCCGTCGCAACATCCGCGCCCACTACGATCTCGGCGTGGAGTCCTACCGCCTCTGGCTCGATCCGACGCTCACCTACTCCTCGGCCCTGTTCGAGAAGGAGGACATGGATCTCGAGGCGGCGCAGCGCGCCAAGCTGCACGCCGCGGCGCGCATGGCGGAGCTCGCGCCGGGCCTCGAGGTGCTGGAGATCGGCTGCGGCTTCGGCTCCTTTGCGCTCACCGCCGCGGGCGAGTATGGCTGTCGCGTTACGGCCATCACCCTCTCGCGCTCGCAGTTCGAGGAGGCGGAGCGGC